>NZ_CAJSYK010000002.1:0-285398 GCF_910574135.1 Anaerostipes faecis
TCAATCGGCTTCGCCGCAAATTTTGAGCGATTTGTCAAGTGTTTTTAAAAAAAGTGGGTGATTTTTTTGAGATAGGGTCTGAAAGCCTTATAAAATCAGGGCTGAAGATTCCGAGAAGTTATAATACCTATTTTGTTTCTTCTTTTTTATCTGCACTCTTCGCTGCTGTTTTCTTTTTAGTGGAAACTTCAGTCTGCTGCTTTACTTCTTTTTCGGCCTCCTTCTTTTTAGGTTTTTGTATATCTTTTGTTGTCTGTTCTTTTTTTGCTTCCGGCTTCTCGGCTTTCTTCACTGCTACCGGTTCCGCAGTTTTTGGGGTCTCCTTTTTTGCCGCTGCCGGTTCTGTAATTTTAGAAGCTTCCTTTTTCACCGGTGTCTTTACAGCCTCAGTTTTTACAGTCTCCGCTACTTTCGGTGACGGCTTCTTTGCTGCTGCCTTCTTTGGTTCCGCCTTCTTCTTGGCCGGAGTGTCTTCCAGCGTATATTTATACATAACAGCACTGAGCGGTTTTAATGTGATGACCGCATAATGCTCACAGGCGTTCCTCTTGCCTTTGATCTTCTTTTTCCGGACTTTCGCCGACTTCTGGCTGACTTCTCCGGTTCCTCCGTATACCTTATCCCCGGTATCCAGGATCTTTGTAAGCTTTCCGCCTTTCGGCATCGGGATATGGTACTTATCCCACTCTACCGGCGTAAAGTTAAAGATACACACGATCTGCTCCTGCGGTTTTCCTCTGCGCTTTTTAGATTTTCTGATGAATGCCACAACACTGTGATCTGCATCTCTCTGAAGCAGCCATTCAAATCCTTCCGGTTTGTTGTCCAGTTCGTACAGAGCCGGTTCGCTGCAGTAAAGTTCGTTTAACTTCGCCACATAATCGTTCATGGTTTTATGTGTCTCGTATTCATCGATCAGGAACCAGTCTAATTCTTCCTTGTCTCTCCACTCTACAAACTGTGCAAAGTCGTCGCCCATGAACAGCAGTTTCTTTCCCGGATGAGCAAACATAAATCCGTACAGCGTTTTCAGTGACCCAAACTTCTGCTCGTATTCTCCGAACATTTTGTTAATCATGGAACCTTTTCCGTGCACAACTTCATCGTGTGAGTATGGCAGGATATAGTTTTCACTGTACGCATAGTCCATAGAGAATACAATGGCTCCATGGTTTTCTTTCCGGAACAGGGAATCCAGTTCCATGTAATAGAGGGAGTCGTGCATATATCCCATGTTCCACTTATATGTAAATCCAAGTCCTTCTTCATCATCTATACTGCTGGTCACTTTAGGATACGCGGTAGATTCCTCAGCCACTGTGATGAACCCGTCAAAATTAGAGCGCATCGTATGATTCAGCTTCTGAAGAAACTCTACGGCTTCGTAATTGATATTGGTACCGTCTTCATTGGGCACAAACTCTCCCGGCTTTTTGCCGAAATCCAGATACAGCATGGCGCTGACCGCATCAATTCGGATACCGTCGATGTGATATTTCTCGGCAAAAAATACGGCGCTGGAGATCAGAAAACTCTGCACTTCCGGCTTTCCATAGTTAAACAGCAGTGTGCCCCAGTCCGGCTGGCTTCCTTTTCTCGGGTCTGCGTGGTCATAAATGTGGGACCCGTCAAACAGGGCAAGTCCGTGTTCATCCCTCGGAAAATGTGCAGGCACCCAGTCTAAGATCACGCCGATATCTGCCCGGTGAAGCTTATCTATAAAATACATAAAATCTTCCGGTGTGCCGTAGCGGGAAGTCACAGAATAGTATCCGGTCACCTGATAGCCCCATGAAAGATCATACGGGTATTCTGTCACCGGCATCAGTTCTACATGGGTATATCCCATCTTCTGCAGATATGGAACGAGCATGTCTGCAATCTCACGGTAATTATAAAACTCCCGCTCTTCCTCTTTCGGCATCTTCCATGTGCCCAGGTGCATCTCGTAAACAGACATCGGCTGGCTTACATCCTGTTTTTTCTTTCTGCGGCTTAAATAGCGCTTGTCCCTCCACGAAAAACCGTCGAGCTCATCCCACACAACAGATGCCGTATCCGGTCTCATCTCTGAATAAAATGCGAACGGATCACTCTTATATCTGCATTTGCCGTCCATGCCTTCCACGTAGTATTTATATAAATCCCCTTTTTCCAGTCCTTCTACCTGGATCGAGTAAATCCCCGGTTCTGTCTGCTTCATCGGATGTGAAAGCGGATTCCACTGATTAAAATCTCCGACCAGACTGACAGACTTGGCATTTGGCGCCCATACCACAAACTCGTGGGAGTCCGCTTCTTTCAAGTAATGGCATCCAAACATTAAATATGCTTTCTGCGCTTTTCCCGTCTGAAATAAATATAAGTCCTCTTTGCTAATGTTTGTTTCCATGGGATAAATCCTCCTCCTTCAAATACATACTAAGTATTATATGTATAAGCTAATAAAAAAAGTGCAAATTTCACCATTTTGTCCTTGCAAATGGTCAAAATCACACTTCCTAATCTACGTATAATCAAATTCTGTATAGCTAAGAACGTAACCGATGCTGTCCTTTACAAGATCAAATTGCTGACATCTGTTTCATAAACCTATTATAACATAAAAAGGGGACTTTATACAACAAATTGTACAAAATTTAATACATTTTTTCCGTCCTTTTTTTGTTAATTTTGAAAACCTAATTTTTGCACTTATTGTAACACTGTGATGCACTAAAAAGTGCAAAAAAACAGTTTCTGTCTTCTGCGGAAACTGTTTTTTGATGACTTTTATTTATCCTTTGTAAAAATTGCTAAAACACACTTTTTGAGCTTCTGATTTCCGGTTTATAGCCGGTGTCCTGAAGCGCCTTGATGATCTTGTTTTTATGCTCTGTTCCGAAAGCTTCCATCGTGATCGTAAGTTCCACTGCGCTGTTTCTGTTGATACTTACAAACTGGTTATGCTCTAACTTCACGATATTGCCCTGAGCCTGGGAGATAACCCTTGAAACTCTCGTGAGTTCCCCCGGCTTGTCCGGCAGAAATACGGAAACCGTAAAAATCCTGTCCCTGATAATCAGACCGTGCTGTACCAAAGATGCAATCGTAATAACATCCATATTTCCGCCGCTGATGATCGGGACCACTTTTTTCCCCTCTGCTTTTAGATGCTTCAGTGCCGCAATGGTAAGGAGGCCTGAGTTCTCTGCAAGCATCTTATGGTTTTCCAAAAGATCCAGAAAGCACGGGATCAGTTCTTCATCTTCTACCGTAATGATATCGTCGATATTGTTTTGTATGTAAGGGAATATCTTTTTCCCCGGCGTCTGAACAGCCGTACCGTCGGCGATGGTATTTACATGTTCGCAGGATACAACTTTTCCGGCCTCCAGTGAAGCCTTCATGCAGGCCGCTCCCGCAGGCTCAACACCGATGACTTTGATCTTTGGATTTAAAAGCTTGGCCAGGGTAGAAACTCCTGTCGCAAGTCCTCCCCCGCCGATCGGTACTAAAATATAATCCACGGTGGGCAGTTCCTTGAAGATATCCATCGCAATGGTCCCCTGCCCTGTTGCAACAGCCAGATCATCAAAGGGATGCACAAATGTAAATCCTTTCTCCTGTGCAAGCTTCAGCGCATGTTCACACGCTTCATCATAGACATCTCCGTAAAGGACCACTTTTGCGCCTAAATCTTTCGTCCGGTTGACTTTCAAAAGCGGAGTCGTAGTCGGCATAACAATGGTAGCCTTCACACCCTGTCTCTTTGCGGCCAGCGCCACTCCCTGCGCGTGATTTCCGGCAGATGCGGTGATCAGTCCTTTTACTTTTTCTTCTTCGTTCAGTGTGCTGATCTTATAATACGCTCCCCGTATTTTATAGGCACCGGTCAGCTGCATGTTTTCCGGCTTCAAATAAACGAGGTTTCCTGTCTGCTCAGAAAAATAATCGCTTTTGATCAGTTTTGTGGGCAGAACGATCTCCTGTACTTTGTCATATGCTTTCTCGAATTTGTTTAATGTTAACATCTACTCATCTCCTCTATCAAACAGTGCGTTTACAAACATATCCGGATCAAACGGCTGCAGGTCATCCACCTGTTCGCCGATTCCGATATATTTCACCGGAATTCCCAGTTCTGCCTGGATTGCTATGGCGATGCCTCCCTTTGCCGTACCATCCAGCTTTGTCAGGATAATACCGGAGATGTCTGTGGCCTCTTTAAACTGTTTTGCCTGTGCAAGGGCATTCTGACCCGTCGTGCCGTCCAGTACGATGAGTGTCTCCTTGTACGCTTCCGGGTATTCCCGCTCAACAATGCGGTTGATCTTCTTCAGTTCATCCATCAGGTTCTTTTTGTTGTGAAGCCTTCCGGCCGTGTCACACAGAAGCACATCTACATTCCTGGCTTTCGCAGCGGAAACCGCATCGTACACCACGGCTGCCGGGTCCGCCCCTTCAGCCTGGCTGATAATATCTACACCGGCGCGGCCTGCCCACTCTTTCAGCTGTTCAATAGCACCCGCACGGAATGTGTCCGCCGCCGCCATCATGACCTTCTTCCCCTCGCCTTTCAGCAGGGATGCCATTTTGCCCACTGATGTGGTCTTGCCCACGCCATTGACGCCGATGACCAGCACAACGCTCTTTTTATCTTTAAAATCATATGCCTCTTCGTCCAGCTTCATCTGCTCCTTAATGGAGTCAATGAGAACCTGCCTGCACTCTTCCGGCTCTTTGATCTTATCTTCTTTTACTTTCTTTTTCAGATTTTCAATGATGCTCATGGTAGTATCAATCCCCATGTCGCTCATGATCATTATCTCTTCCAGTTCTTCATAAAAATCATCGTCAATGCTGGAAAACCCTTTAAAAATAGAGTCAAAACCTGAGGCAATGTTATCTCTGGTCTTTGTAAGTCCTGCAGCCAGTCTGCTGAAGAATCCTTTCTTTTCTGCCATTTCAAATCTCCTTCCCATCAAAGCTTTATTCGTCCAGATCGTTTTCGATCAGACTCACGGACACCAGTGTGGAGATACCTTTCTCCTGCATGGTGATCCCATATAAAATATCCGCTGCTGTCATTGTACCACGTCTGTGGGTAATTACAATAAATTGTGTTTCTTTTGTAAGCTTATGCAGGTATTGTGCAAATCTTGCCACATTGGAATCATCCAGCGCAGCCTCGATTTCATCCAGCAGGCAAAACGGCGAAGGTTTCAGATTTTGAATAGCAAACAGAAGGGAAATAGCTGTCAGGGCCTTTTCTCCTCCGGAAAGCTGCATCATATTCTGCAGTTTTTTCCCCGGCGGCTGTGCAATAATCCGGATACCGGACTCCAGCACATCGTCGTCGGTGAGTTCAAGCCTTGCATATCCTCCCCCGAAAAGTTCCTGAAACACCGTCTGGAACATCTCCTGAATATCCTTAAATTTCTCTCTGAACTGATTCCTCATGGCAGCTTCCAGTTCATTAATCAGCCCTGCCAGATGTGCCTCCGCCTTTACGATATCTTCGTGCTGTTTTTTCAGAAATTCATATCTCTCCAAAACATCTTTGTAGTCCTCTATTGCATTGACATTCACCGGCCCCAGTTCCCTGATCTGTGTCTTGATCTCAGCAATTTTCTTCTTCAATTCTGTAAGGCTTTCCTGAGGTTCTTCCCCTGACAGCGACTTTGCCTGATGATATGTAAGCTCATAATTCTCCCACATGTATTCCAGGAGCTCCTGCTGTTTTTCCTCAAGCTTTTCCCTTGCAGACGTAAGCCTCAGCACTTCTTTGTCAAAACCGTTGACTCTCTGCATAAGTTCTTCTCTGACTTTCAGACTCTCCTTATACTTCTCCTCAGTCTCTGAAAGCAGCCTCTGCTTTTGAGAAAGATTCTTCTCTTCTTTTTCAATCCAGAGACTTTTTGATTGGACCCCCTGTCTGCATGCTTCTATCTGCCTCTCAATGTCTCCGATGGATGAATCGACAGAACCGGTCTGCCTGCCAAGTGCCTCCAGATCCTCTTCAATTTTTAAAAGTTCCAGACGAAGCCGTTCTCCGCCGCTCATGATAAAATCCTGGCGCTGCTTCAGCTGGCCGGCTTTCATATGTGCCTCGGAAACTTCCCTGGCCTTTTCTTCTGCCATGCGTCTGGCTTCCTCCAAATGTTTGGAAAGGCTGTGGATCTTCTGTTCTTCGGTCTGGTTTGCTTCCTCCAGCACCTGTTTTTTATCAGATAAAGATGTCACATCGCCATCCATGGACCGGTATTCTTGGCGCAGAGCCTGAGCCTGATCTAAATATTCCTGCTCCCTCTCTGCTTCCTCATGAATCTGTTTGTCAATGGATTTCATCGTCATCACCACAGTGTTTTCCCGAAGCGTATTTTCCTGAATCCTGCCTTTTAAACGGCTGATCTTCTTTTCCGCCTGCCCGTACTGCTCTGTCTTTTCTTCAAGCACTTTGGAGAGACGCAGAATTTCATCTCTGTCCTTTAGGAGCTTTTGCTCAAGTTCTTTTAATTCACGGTTTCTTCCGAGAAGATTGCTCTTATTCTTATAGGCACCTCCGGACATAGAACCTCCGGGGTTCAGTGCATCCCCTTCCAGCGTTACGATGCGGAAAGAGTGTTTGTACTTTGCCGCGATCCGAATCCCGTCGTCGATGGATTCCACTACGAGTACACGGCTGAGAAGTGACTGGAACAAGTCTGAAAACCTGTCTTCATAGCTGGCGAGACGGTCACAGGTGCCGATCACTCCCTTCTCATGCACTGCCTCAGGCCTTGGAAATCCGCCCCTCTGCTTTACTGCGTTGAGCGGAAGGAATGTCACCCTGCCGTACCGGTTTTTTTTCAGAAATTCGATCATTTCCTTGGCTGTCTGCTGGGTATCCGTGACTACATTTTGAATCGCTCCTCCGAGAGCAGTCTCCACGGCAAGTTCATATTTTTTCCTGACTTTCATGATATCGGCTACAGCACCGATGATACCCGGATATCTCTCCTTCTGCTCCATCACCCTCTTGATGCCGAATCCATATCCCTCATAGCGTTCCGCCATGTTTCTTAACGTCTCATAGCTGGACTGGCTCCTGTGGAAACCCTCCTTTTTCAGGGTGAGCTCCTCCTGGACGGATCTTCTCTCATCTCCCAGTCCGCCGCAGATCTCCTGCTCTGTCTCCAGTTCCTTGAGGATCCGCCTTTTTTCTTCCGCCAGTCCGAGCCTCTTATATTCTTCCTGTTCTTTTCTCTTCTCCTGCTCTGCCCTGTGATGTCCGGAGTTTTCTGCCTGCGAGATCAGATGGCGAATCCGCACATCCAGCTGCTCCCTCACAGTCTCCACATGCTGCAGCCTGTTGGAAAGATTCATCTGATTGTTGGCAAAACTCTGCTGATTTCTGCGAAGCTTCTCAAGTTCTTTCTCCGTATCCTGAATATCCTTCTGGAGAAATGCGACTCTGCTCTCTCTTTCCACAGTATCTTCCTGGGCTTTCAAAACCGCCTCTTCGATTTCCCTGCGCTCTTTTCGAAGTTCAGAAAGCTGTGAGCACTTGTCCTCTTTTTCTCCGGTAAGCCGGCGGATGTCAGATGTCAGATGAGTCTCCCTCATCCGCTCCGTGTTCATCTGTTCTCTTAAGACCTTGATCTGGCCTTCCTGTTTCTCTTTGTCGACTTTGGCCATAGAAAGTTCTTCTGTCCCGGCCTCGATCTTGTGTTTCAGCTCATTTAAATACCGGTCCTGTCTCTCATACTCGGCTTTCGTCTGTTCCAGGCGCCTGTCCGCGTCATCCACTTCTCCCTGGGCGATCCGGATCTTCCCATCCAGACTCTCGATCTCATCGGACAGCCGGCCGTTTTCCACGAGGAACATTGATGTGTCATATTCCTTCAGCCTGTCTCTGTATGAGAGATATTCTCTTGCCTTTTCAGACTGAGACTTCAGAGGGCCAACCTGCCGTTCCAGTTCCGAAAGGATATCCGTTACCCGGTTTAAGTTTTCCCGTTCTGCCTCCAGAGATTTTTCTGTCTCAAGTTTATTCTTTTTATATTTTACGATGCCGGCAGCCTCATCGAACAGTTCTCTCCGATCCTCCGGCTTACCGCTCAAAATCTGGTCGATCTGTCCCTGACCGATAATAGAATAGCCCTCTTTGCCTATTCCGGTATCAAAAAACAATTCCACGATATCTTTCCGCCTGCACGGACTGCCATTCATCAGATATTCGCTTTCACCGGAGCGGTAAACTCTCCTGGCCACCGTGACCTCTTCAAACCCGATCGGCAGACTGTGGTCGCTGTTGTCCATAGTGATGGCAACGTAAGCAGAACCCATCGGCTTTCTCATCTCCGTGCCGGAAAAAATCACGTCTTCCATCTTGGCGCCCCGGAGCTGTTTTGCGCTCTGTTCTCCGAGCACCCACCGGACCGCATCCGCCACATTGCTTTTTCCGCTTCCGTTGGGACCAACAATTCCCGTGATGCCGCTGTCAAATTTAAAAATCATTTTGTTGGCGAAGGATTTAAATCCATTCACTTCAATGCTTTTCAGATACATAGCTACCTCAATATCCCGTCCTTATGTTTCATTGCCTCATAGGCTGCCGTCTGCTCCGCACTTTTCTTGCTTCTTCCCGTTCCGGTTCCAATGACTTTTTCCCCGAGCCTGGCCTCCACCGTGAAAGTCTTCTGGTGGTCAGGTCCCTCTTCCTTTATCAGTTCATAAGTAAGGGGCTGCTTGGAGAAGCTCTGCACAAGTTCCTGGAGCGAAGTTTTGGCGTCATAAAACAACACCTTTTCATCCACGTCCTGAAGCAGATACGTTTCCACGAACTTTCTGGCCTCATCGAAGCCCTGATCCAGATATACGGCTCCGATCACGGCCTCAAACGCATCCGATAAGATGGAATCCCTCTCCCTTCCTCCGGTCAGGTCTTCCCCTTTGCTCAGCAGCAGATAATCGCCCAGAGCGAGATCCTTGGCGCAAAATGCCAGAGTAGGCTCGCAGACAAGGCTGGCTCTCATTTTTGTCAGTTTTCCCTCCGGTTCGTCTTTGTAAGTCTTAAACAGATAGTCGCTCATGATCAGTTCCAGCACCGCATCTCCCAAAAACTCCAGCCGTTCATTGTCTTTCCCCCGGGGAAGTTTCCGCTCATTTGCATAGGAACTGTGGGTCAGTGCAGTCGTCAGCAATTTCTTGTCATGAAAACGAATCTTGATTTTTTTCTGGAAATCTTCCTGATTTGATTGATTCATACCTTTTATTTTTCCTTTACAATCTGTTCTTTGATCTTTTCATTGATTTTTGCCTCTGAAAAAGCAATACACTGTATGATCGCATTCTTCGTCTCTTTTGCCTTGGAACTTCCGTGCATCTTCACGACCAGGCCGTTTAAACCGAGAAGAGGAGCTCCGCCGTGTTCCGATGCGTCAAAGCGTTTCAGGGTCTTTTTCAGTGACGGTTTTACGAGAAGCCCTCCGATCTTTCCGCGGAGACTCTGCATCATTCCGTCTTTTACAATTGACATCAGTGTTGAGGACAGGCCTTCTGACAATTTCAGGATCACATTTCCCACAAAAGCATCACAGACTACTACATCTGCCTGACCGGAATGGATTTCTCTGGCCTCGATGCTTCCGGTAAAGTTGATCTCCTCACATTCCTTCAAAAGAGGAAATGTTTCTTTTACAAGTGCGTTTCCCTTTGCCTCTTCCACGCCGACATTTACGATGGCAACTTTCGGATTTTTAACACCTACCACGTCTTCCATATAAATAGAACCCATCTTTGCAAATCCCAGAAGGTATTCCGGTTTTGCGTCCATGTTGGCGCCGCTGTCGATGATCAGGGAAACCCCTTTTGTAGTCGGCATCAGAGCGGCCAGAGGGGCGCGTTTCACCCCTTTGATCCTGCCCACCACGAACTGTCCTCCCACGAGAATCGCTCCTGAACTTCCCGCTGATACGAATGCATCTGCAGTCTGGTCTTTTACCATCTTCATCCCGACTACCATGGAAGAATCTTTCTTCTTACGAATCGCCTCTACCGGTGATTCATCACAAGAAATTTCTTCTTCTGCATTGATCACTTCGATCTGCTCGCTCTTATAGCGGTATTTCTTTAATTCCTCGTGGATTCTCGGGGATTTTCCGACAAGGTAAACTTTAATATTGCTGTTTTCGTTCACCGCATCCACCGCGCCTTTTACGATCTCTCCGGGGGCATTGTCCCCTCCCATGGCATCCAGCGCTACTTTAACTATCTTTTCCATTTGCAACCTCCTTGATACAAAATTACCAGATGAAAAGAAATGCCATCCGCTTAAACTCATAAAGTCTAAACGCATGGCAATTCATGACAACATATGCTGCTGTCAACTCTTACTGAGCATTTACGATTTCTCTTTTATTGTAAGATCCGCAGGCTTTGCACACTCTGTGAGGCATCATTAATTCACCGCACTTGCTGCATTTTACTAAAGCTGGTGCAGTCATTTTCCAGTTAGCTCTACGTTTATCTCTTCTCGCTTTTGAAGATTTATTCTTCGGACAGATTGACATTGGTATTACACCTCCTTAAAATTCTTAAAAATATCCTGGATAGCTGCCATCCGCGGATCTTTAACCGCCCGGTCACAGCCACACTCTTCCTTGTTCAGATTCGTTCCGCACACTGGACAAAGCCCTCTGCAGTCTTCACCGCATAACACCTTTGTTGGCAGCAGGGGAATCACTTCTTCAAGAATAAGTTTATCCACATTAAGACTGCTTCCATCTACGAAAGACACTTGATCCTTACAAGTTTCTTCTATGTCATCAAAATCCAATGTCTTTGAGACATTGAGCCTGATCTTTTCCGGAACCTCGGTGAGACACCGGTCACAGGGCATCCCGACTGTGATGCTTGTCTGAAATGAGACGGAAACCGTCCTCTTCCCTTCATTTTTTAAAATAACCGGAAAAGAAGGCTTTTCGAGGATCGGATAGCTTTCTCTTTTGAGAATAAGCTCCTCCATATCCATGGAACATTCCACCGTCTCTTCATGATCCGGCATTGATAACAATTTTGATAACTGAATCAGCATACTATCTCCTAAAATTTCATACTTGTCTATTATACAAACGCAATATTTGTTTGTCAAGTAATTTTATTTTACAAGGGCTACCGTATCCCTTGCGATCATCACTTCCTCGTTGGTCGGAATACAGAGCACTTTGACCCTGGAATCATCCGTTGAAATGACCGCCGCTTTTCCATGCACATCGTTCTTCTGAGCATCGATCTTTGCACCGATGCAATCCAGATATTCTCCGATGGCCGCTCTCGTGGCGTCGTCATTTTCTCCCAGTCCCGCTGTGAAGGCGATGGCGTCCACCCCGTTCATAGCCACAGTGTAAGCTCCGATATATTTTGCCACACGGTAAACATAAGCAGCCATCGCAGCCTCTGCCGCTTTGTTGCCCTCTGCCTTTGCGGCTTTGACATCTCTGAAATCAGAAGAAATACCGCTGGACATTCCGAGCACTCCGGATTCTTTGTTTAAGATACTGACTACTTCGGACACGGTTTTATTTTCTTTGTTAGCGATAAACTCAAGGATCGCCGGGTCCAGGTCTCCGGAACGTGTACCCATGATCAGCCCTTCAAGCGGTGTCAGCCCCATAGAAGTATCTACAGATTCTCCGCCTTTGACTGCTGTGACACTGGCACCGTTTCCTAAATGGCATACGATGATATTGATATCCTTGATGTCTTTTCCGAGCATTTTGGCAGCCTCACGGGAAACAAACTGATGAGAAGTCCCGTGGAATCCATAGCGGCGGATTCCGTCTTCATCATAGTACTTTCTCGGGATTCCATAGAGAAATGCTTTTTCCGGCATCGTCTGATGGAATGCGGTATCAAAAACTGCCACCATCGGCTTATTCTTCATGAGTTCCCGGCAGGCCTCAATTCCGATCAGAGCCGCAGGGTTATGGAGCGGTGCAAATACGTTGCACTCCTCGATCTCTTTTAACACATCCTCTGTGATAATGCAGGATTTCGTAAACTTTTCTCCGCCGTGTACGACTCTGTGTCCCACGGCACTGATCTCGTCCAAAGATGCGATCACACCGTTTTCTTTGTCTGTAAGCTGCTCAAGCACAATGCCGATGGCCGTCTTGTGGTCCGGCATAGCCGGAGTAGTCTTGATCTTGTCTTTTCCGGCAGGCTCATGCGTCAGGGCTCCGTCAATCCCGATCCTCTCACAGAGACCTTTTGCCAGTACGTCTTCTGTGTCTGAATCGATCAACTGGTATTTGAGGGAGGAACTTCCGCAATTAATAACTAAAACTTTCATCTTCATTCTCCTATATATTCTAATCTTTTAATCTCTAATTGTTCTCCGTAAGCTGCGCCTGCACTGCTGTAATCGCCACAACTCCGACGATATCCTCCGCCTTGCATCCACGGGACAAGTCATTGACAGGCTTTGCAATCCCCTGGGTAACCGGGCCGTAGGCTTCCGCTTTTGCCAGCCTCTGGACTAATTTGTATCCGATATTTCCTGCATCCAGGTCCGGGAAGACGAGCACATTGGCTTTTCCTGCCACTTCGCTTCTCGGAGCCTTTGATGCAGCCACCTCAGGAACAATCGCCGCATCCAGCTGCAGTTCTCCGCAGATCAGTGTATCCGGATAATCTCTCTTTGCGATCGCTGTTGCTTCCACAACCTTTGTCACATCGTCGTGCTTTGCACTTCCCACTGTGGAATGGGAAAGCATGGCAACCCTCGGTTCTTCTCCAACCAGCTGTTTAAACGTCTGCGCAGAGCTTCCGGCAATGGCTGCCAGCTGTTCTGAATTCGGATTCTGATTCAATCCACAGTCTGCGAATACGAAAGTGCCGTTGGCGCCGAGTTCACAGTCCGGCACTACCATCAGGAAGAAGGCAGAAACGATCCTTGTCCCCGGAGCCGTCTTGACAACCTGAAGGGCAGACCGCAGAACGTTGGCGGATGAGTTTACCGCCCCCGCAACCATACCGTCCGCATCTCCGGCACGCACCATCGTAGCTCCGAAAAACAGCGGGTTGGAAAGCAGGATTTCTTTTGCGTCTTCCGGAAGCAGTCCCTTGCTCTTTCTGGCTTCGCACAAAGATTCGATGTATGTATTGAGTCTTTCGCAGTTATTTGGATCTACAAAATAGGCCTTGGATAGATCTAATCCCTCTGCGCGGCTTAAAATCTCCTCCTCGTTTCCCACAAGAATAATGTCAGCTATCCCTTCTCTCAGCACTGTGTCTGCCGCCTCGAGAGTACGGGGATCTCCGGTCTCAGGCAAAACAATCTTTTTTTTCTCACTCTTAGCTCGTTCTTTAATCACATCAATAAAACTCATTACGTTGCTCCTTCCAACTTTCTACAAAGATGAATTCTTCTCATGGAAATTATACAATATTCGTTTGTTGTATACAATATGCCTTGTTGTACTTTTCCTAGTACATCTCATCTCATAATGTTTTCATTTTACTATCTTTTATTTTTAATAGCAAGTTTCAGCCTTTTATTTCCTCTTTTTTGTGCAATTTTACCTTTTTTGAGTTCTTTGTTATAATGATTTCACAAAAGAAAGGAGAGCAGCAATGAAAACTGCGGCAATTATCTGTGAGTATAACCCGTTTCATAACGGACATCTTTATCATATCGAAGAGACAAAGCGCATCTTAGGCGCTGATTATATCATTGCACTGATGAGCGGAAATTATGTACAGCGCGGCGCCCCGGCCGTCATCGAAAAAAAAACAAGGGCCAGAATGGCACTCATGAACGGAGCCGACCTGGCGCTGGAGCTGCCGCTCTGGTTTTCCTCCGGCAGCGCCCCGTATTTTGCAGACGGCAGTGTCGCCCTCCTGGAAGGCCTTGGTGTGGTAGACATTCTCTCTTTCGGGAGTGAATGCGGATCTCTGAGCCTTCTGATCTCCCTCGGAAGCCTTCTTGCAGACAGAGAGGAGGATCTCACGGAGCAGATCAAAAAATTTTTAAAGACCGGCATTTCCTATCCCAAAGCGAGGGAAAAAGCGATTCTCTCACTTGGCTGTTCCAAGAGTGACGCCGATATCCTCAGAGAGCCAAACAACCTTCTGGGGCTCGAATATATCATGGCGCTGAAACGCAGAAACAGCAGCATCCGTCCATTCTGTATCCCAAGGAAACAGAGCAGCCACCGGAGTCTTGACCTGACTGGCAGCATCAGCTCTGCCTCCGCCATCCGGTCACAGCTGGCTGTTTTTGACGGCCTTAACAAGTGTCTGGAAAGCATGCCGGAAAATCTGCACCCGATCCTCTGTGAGGATTACCGGCGCCGGTTTCCCATCCTGCTCGATGATTTTTCCGATCTGCTGTCCTATAAACTCTGCATGGAAGATTCCTTTGAGGACTATTGGGACGTCTCAAAGGATCTGAGTGACCGTCTGATCAGTATGACCGTTCCGGGCCAGCCCTTTTCCTGCCAGATCGAAGCCGTCAAAAACAAAAGCCTGACCTGGAGCCGTATAAGCAGAGGTCTCCTGCACATCCTCCTCGGCATGAAGCAGGAAATAAAGGACAGCTATACCCGCTCAGAACAGCCCCTGTATTTTCAGATCCTTGGCTTTAAAAAAGAGGCTTCCTCTCTGATCCGGGAAATCAAAAAGAAAAAAACCTGGCCGATGGTCCGGCATTTAAGACCGCTTGACGATCCGCTTACGAAGGTCCAGGAACAGATGCTTCAAACAGAGAGAAAAGCGGATGCCCTCTACCAGATGATGCTTCGGGCAAAATTTAAGACTCAGGTAAAAGAAGAACAAATCATAATATAACCGTCCGTCTCATAGGCTTAAGAGGACAGGGGGTTTTTCTATGGGTAAATACTTTTATCAGTTTTGTTTGATTTTAACTGCGTTCCTTCTATTTTTATTTCCGGAACAGTGCGTAGCAGGTGCCAAAAACGGCCTGCTGCTCTGGTCCGGAACCATCGTACCCACGCTCCTGCCATTTTTTCTTCTGACAAACCTTATGATGAAATACCAGACAGTCCACTATATTTCCTATTTGTTTTATCCTCTGTTTAAAATATTTCCATGGCTGAACAAAGACCTGGCCTATACGATTCTGATTGGCTTCTTGTGCGGCTATCCTCTGGGCGGCAAGATCATCAACGATCTGGTGCTTTCTGGTTCCTACACAAAAAAAGAAGGGGAATCCCTTCTTGTGCTCTGCAACAATGTAAGCCCGATGTTTTCGATCGGCTTTACGCTGACCCTGATCTTAAAAGGGACCCTTAATGTACCCCTTTATTTTTTCTGCCTTTATACGCCCAATCTCCTGTACTTTATCTTCATCCTCTGGAAATTCAGAGGTACAGGATTTTTACACGTGCATCAGAAACACCCGAGGACTGCGGCGATCAAATCCTTTGACGAGATTATTTTTGACAGTTTGAAGACGATTTTTACCATCGGTATTTTTATCATGGTATTCTCCATCGTATCTTCTCTTCTCCAAAGCGGCATGCTCCCCTCCTATGTCACGGCACCGGTAATCGGAATGCTCGAGATCACAACAGGGATCTCTCATATAAGTTTTCTGACCCTGGGCTTCAGACAAAAAGCAGCCGCAATCCTTGCCGTCAGCTCTTTCGGCGGCCTGTGCAGCCTGGCACAGGTCAAGAGCGTCTGCCAAAAATCACAGCTGTCTATGAAAAGCTATCTAATTTTTAAGATGCTCTTTGCCTGCATAAGCAGCGGAATGCTACTCCTCTTCCTGTGACACGAAATCTTCGGCGGTTCTCGCCTTCGTCCGGGAAGCCCCGTCAAGCTGCTGCCGGATTTCCTCATAGTTGGTGCTGATCGACTCTATATCGCTGTCTAAGGTAGATAAAAGCTGTTCAAAAAGGCTCTGCTGACCCTCTTTTACTTTTGTTATGTAGTCCTGGACATCTTCCATAATATCGCACGTGTACTGCAATGCGCCGTATCTCACCTGATCAGCCTCTTCATTGGCATTATGAATGACATCATTTGCGTGGTTTAAAGCAGCCTCTTCAATCTCTTTCGCACGCATTTTTGCCATCTCTACGATCTCATTTTCATCAATCAGCTCTCCGGCTTCTCTGGCCGCCTGGTCTACGATATTCTGGGCCTTGATCCTGGCATCTTCCAAGATGGCATCTTTGTTCATCATGACCTTGCGGCTGCGCTCCACCTCACCCGGAATCTGTTTTCTCAGCTCCTCGATGACCGTGATCAGCACATCCCTGTCAATGACAACTTTGCCCGGATTAAACCTTGCCGGCTTGGCCTCATCGATCAAAATTTCAATATCATCGATCATTTCATGCAAATATTTCTCACTCATGCTTCTCCCTCTATTCTTTCTCTAAATTTTTGCTTCAGCTTCTGTTCCACATACGGAGGCACCAGTTCACTGACATCTCCATGATAGGATGCGATCTCCCTCACGATTGTAGAGCTCAAGTATGCATATTCCGTACTTGTAGTAAAAAACATCGTATCCAGATTAGAGTCCAGCTTATTATTGATCTGGGCGATCTGCAGTTCATACTCGAAATCTGTGACGGCGCGGAGCCCGCGGACCGTAATATCCGCGTTGTTTTCCCTTGCAAAGTCCACCAGCAGACCGGAAAAAGATTTCACCTCAACATTCTCCATATCCTTTGTGGCTTCCATGAGAAATTCCACTCTTTCTTCCATCGAAAATAACGGATTTTTTTCACTGTTCAGCAAAATCCCTATGACCAGTTTATCAAAAACTCTGATAGAACGTTTAATAATATCCAAATGCCCATAAGTTACCGGGTCAAAGCTTCCCGGATACACTGCGATGCTCATTTCTCAGCCCTCCTGCACTTTTTGCAAAAAAGTATGCTTATTAGTTTTATATTCCTTTATCTTTAGAACCTTGAGATACTCAAACATCTCATCTTGAATCTCTGTCTGTAAGCTGGATTCGGCAATGACCAGGGCGTTCTCCTTCAAGAGATCCGAATGCTCCAGTTCGTTAAGCACTGCATTCTCCATTCCTCTGTCATAAGGAGGGTCCATAAAAATATAGTCAAATTTCCGGCCCTCTGATCCAAGCTTCCTCAATGCACTTATGACATCTGTCACGAGGATCTGCGCTTCATCTGCAAGCTTCGTATGTACCAGGTTGTCCTGAATGCAGGAAGCCGCCTTTTTATTGTTTTCCACAAAAACAGCATGCTTACAGCCCCTGCTCAGAGCCTCTATCCCAATGGCTCCGCTGCCCGCAAACAAGTCCAGAAAATCTTTTCCTGCAAGTTCATGCTGGATCATATTAAACAATGTTTCCTTAATGCGGTCCTGTGTCGGTCTCGTATCCATGCCTTCCACTGTTTTAAGCCTTAAACTTCTGGCTTTTCCTGAAATCACTCGCATTTTTTTATCTTCCTTCGTTTTTTCTCCCTACTATTGTATTATATTCAGATAATTTGTCAACTAAATAACAAAGAAATTCCTGCACCATGCAAAAGGAGCAGTCAGAACTGACGCTCTGATTGCTCCTCTTTTTTCTTTCGTTCTCTCATCAAAATTACGAGTAAAAACTGATTCGTTTGAATCCGTTAACTAACGGCCAGACATTTCCTCTTCCTGTCTGCGGATCATTTTACGAACCATTTCTCCTCCAACAGAACCTGCCTGAGCAGTTGTTAAATGTCCGTTGTATCCTTCTTTTAAGTCTACACCGATTTCATTAGCAACCTCGAATTTGAATCTGTCCAGTGCTTCCCTAGCCTCTGGAACTTCCACTCTGTTGTTTCCTTTGCTGTTTGCTGAAGTACGTTCTTCCATTTTGAAAGACCTCCGTTTCTTTTGTTGTTTTTTGTTACGAAGATAGTATGTTTAATAATACAAAAGATACACTGAGAGTTTTTACATGGAATAACATTTTTTTCTTTGGAAGTTTAATACTTTACTTTGAAGTCCTTTTCTCCCTCACTGAGCGGACATTCTTCAACTGTTACATGGTCGATCCGCATAAATCTGTGTCCGTGTTTCATGGCTTCCATAAAATCTTCAATCTGTTTTTTTGTCCCCTGGGCTTCTGCGGTGACAGAACCGTCATACATATTTTTCACCCAGCCTGTCACATGAAACTGTGCAGCATTCATCTGTGCAAAATACCGGAATCCTACTCCCTGGACTCTTCCTGTAAACCGCAAACGTACACGAATCATAGCGAACCTCCTTTATATCCTGTTGGCAAGCGAAATCTGTTTTTCCAGTCGGCTGTTTTTTAATGTGGAGAAATCAAATCCTTCCTCACACAGCTGATGTACCGCATCGCTTGCCTGTTTTAAAAGATCTGCGTTGGTATAAATATCGGCCAGGACAAAATCCATCATCCCGCTCTGCCGGACCCCGAAAAAGTCTCCCGGACCTCTGAGTTTCAAATCCTGATTGGCAATGTAAAATCCGTCATTGGACTTATTTAACACTTCCAACCGCTCCATAGTCTCTTTCTTTTTTGCTCCACTCATGAAAATACAATAGGACTGGTGTTCTCCCCTCCCCACCCTGCCTCTCAGCTGATGCAGCTGGGCGAGGCCGAATCGTTCGGCGTTTTCCACCATCATGATCGTGGCATTGGGCACATTGACACCGACCTCGACGACCGTGGTGGACACCAGGATGTGGATTTTCTGCTCCGAAAATTCATCCATGATCTTCTGCTTTTCCTTTGGTTTCATTTTACCATGAAGCACCCCGATCTGTACACCGGGAGGAAACTGTTCTCTCAGCATATTGGCATACTGGATCACATTTTCACCCTCCATGGCCTCGCTCTCCTCCACCATCGGACAGATGATATAGACCTGCCGCCCCTCTGCCACCTGCTTTTCCATAAACCGATATGCGTTCGGACGGTAACTCTGATTGACTACACAATTTTTAATAGGGAGACGATTTTTCGGCAGCTCATCGATGATGGACACATCCAGATCGCCGTACATGATGATCGCCAGGGTCCTCGGGATAGGCGTGGCACTCATGACAAGGACATGGGGCTCCTTCCCCTTCTTCGAGAGGATCTCTCTCTGCCGGACCCCGAACCTGTGCTGTTCATCCGTGATGACCAGGGCCAGCCGGTCATACTCCACAGCATCCTGAATCAGGGCATGGGTCCCGATGACAATATCATACTCATGGTTTTTAATCCCCTGATAGATTTCTCTCTTTTCTTTTGCCTTTGCAGAGCCTGTGAGCAGTGCCGCAGACACGCCGAACGGTCCAAGAAGTTCCTGGAAAGTCTCGTAGTGCTGGCTTGCAAGTACTTCCGTAGGAGCCATCAGAACGCCCTGATACCCGGCCTTCGCGCACATCAAAAGAAGGATCACCGCAAGGATCGTCTTCCCTGATCCCACGTCCCCCTGCACGAGGCGGTTCATGACCTTCTCTCCCATTAAATCCTTCTGCATCTCCAAAAGAGCCCTTTTCTGTGCTCCGGTCAGTTCATAAGGAAGTGACTTGATAAGCCTGTCCGCCTCGCCGCATACCGGGATCAGATAACGGTTTTTTTCCTCCCGGTGCTCCTGTTTCATCAGGTTCATCCCTGCCATAAAGATAAAAAACTCATCAAAGATCAGTCTTTTTTTTGCTTCTACCAGTGTCTGCTTATCTTTTGGAAAATGAACATTCCAGATGGCCTCGCTGTAATCCATTGGACGGTATTTTTGAAGGATCTGCTCCGGCAGATACTCCCGGATCTCCTTTATATACTCCTCGGTCTGCATGACAGCCTTGCTGACTGTTTTATTCGTAATTCCCGAAGTCAGCGGATAGACCGGCTGTAAGGTCTGCTGTTTTGCGCTGTAATCCTCCTCTTTAAAAATCTCCGGGTGCTCCATCATCAGGCGTCCGTTTTTAAATACCGGTGTACCCACGAAGATATAATCCTCTCCCCGGTGGATCTGTTTTTTTAAGTATGGCATATTAAACCAGGTAAATGTCATAGTGCCTGAACTGTCCCTTCCGAGACAGGAGACAATCTTTAATCCTCTTACGTATCGGATATTCACATCTGATGTAATCCTCACCTGAACCGCGGCTCTCTCCCCTGCCGTCAGTTCAGAGAGCAGGACAGGATCTTCATAAGTCAGATAATATCTGGGATACATGGTGATCAGGCTGTCCACATTCTCGACTCCCAGCTTTTTAAATCCGTTATATGTTTTTTCACCGATCCCCTTCAGGCATTGGATATTTGTATCCCCGTTCATAAATCAACTACTCCTTTATAAATGTGGACCTCCCTATGAAAAAGGAAAAGGGAACAGCATCTGCTCCCTTTTGATTGTCCATTCTTTTCTTATTCTACAGACAGCAGGAAATAATAAATTGGCTGTCCTCCATATTCCATCTGGACTTCACAGTCCGGATACAGTTCCTCTGCCTTTTTAGAAAGCTGCACAGCCTTCTCCTCCGGCGTCTCATTCCCGTAATATATACAGATCAGTTCGCTTTCCTTGTCCACCATACTGCGAAGGAGTCCCAGCGTCACCACCTCTACATCATTCCCAACTTCCTGAATGCCGTTGTCGTCAATTCCCATAATGTCATCGACTTTGATCGTCTTGCCGTCAATGGTCGTATCACGGACTGCATAGGTGACTTCTCCGGTTTTTACGCCGTTCATCATCTCGGTCATGGCAGCCTCATTCTCTTCCACACTGCTCTCCGCCTCAAATGCAATCAAAGCAGAAATACCCTGCGGTACAGTCTTGGTTGGAATGATAATGATCTCTTTATCTTCCACCAGGGCTTTCGCCTGCTGGGCAGCCAATATAATATTTTTATTATTCGGCAGGATGAACACATGATCCGCATTGACCTGTCCGATTGCATTGAGCATATCTTCCGTGCTCGGATTCATGGTCTGTCCGCCTTCTATCAGATAATCTGCACCCAATTCCCTGAAAATGTCGTTGAGGCCGCGTCCGATCGAAACCGCAACGAATCCCATATCCTTTCTAGGAGCCGTTTTCTTTTCCTCTGCCTGACGGGTTAGATTCAGACGCTCCTCATGCTCTTCCCGCATGTTGTCGATCTTCATGCTGGTCAGTGCACCGTAAGAAAGTCCCTTTTCAATAGCCTTGCCCGGATGATTCGTGTGGACATGCACTTTCACGATGTCTTCATCCGCCACAACTACAATGGAGTCTCCCATACCGGTCAGATAATCTTTAAACTCCTGTTCCTGCGCCGAACCAAATTCTCTTTCCAGCATGACAATAAACTCTGTACAATATCCGAACGTAATATCCGCTGTCTCTCCGGATACGGCTCCCATCGGTTTTTGCACCGGTTTGGAAACTGCTTCAACTTTCAGATCTACTTCCTTTCCGAGCAGAACATCATAGGCTCCCTGAAGAACTTCCAAGAGTCCCTGTCCGCCGGAATCCACGACCCCGGCTTCTTTTAAAACAGGCAGCATCTCCGGTGTCATCTGAAGTGCTGTATTGGCTTCCTGCATGACATTCCGGGCAAACTCTTCAAAATCGTCTGTCTTCTTTGCCGATCTCAATGCGCTGTCTGCAGCCGCCTTGGCAACGGTGAGGATCGTTCCCTCTTTCGGCTTCATAACCGCCTTGTAGGCAGTATCCACAGCCTTCTTAAATCCCGCCGCCACATCTCTGGTTGTCAGTCTGTCCAAATATTTGATCTGTTTTGTAAAGCCCCGAAACAGCTGGGACAGAATCACCCCTGAGTTTCCTCTGGCTCCTCTTAATGATCCACCCGAGATAGCCTTTGCCAGCTCCTCGATAGTAGGATCTTCAATCGCACCGACTTCTTTTGCCGCCGACATGATCGTCATCGTCATATTGGTTCCCGTATCGCCGTCCGGCACCGGGAATACATTCAATTCGTTAATATGCTCTTTTTGAGCTTCCAGTCTCTTCGCTCCGCCGATAAACATCTTTTTGAGCAAAGCCGCGTCAATCTGCTTCATTTATCCTGCCTCCGTAATTATCCTATATCTTTCACACCCTCAACGTATACATTGATCCGTTCTACTTCCAGACTGGTGAACTCTTCTACCTGGTACTTCACAGAAGACATCAGGTTGTCCGCCACCGCAGAAATGGATACACCATAAGAAACAATAATGTGAAAATCTATGGAAATTTTGTTGTTCTTCACAGAAACAAAAACACCTTTTCTTATATTATCTCTAGTCAGCAGCTTTACGATTCCGTCTTTCATATTGACCATTGCCATGCCGACAATACCAAAACAACCAAGGGCACAAATCCCGGCATACTTGGCAATCACTTGATTTTCGATAGAAATTTCGCCGTTCTTCGTGTTCATATGTCCTTTCATCGCTTTACCTCCATACTTCGTATTCTTGTGCGCCCACACAGCTCATTTTACCCGGAACGCTACTTAGATTATACTATTTACCTATGAAAAAGAAAAGAGAATTTCTTCTTGATTTTTAGAAATCAATCTGGTAGAATAAAATAGTTGTCAGTCCCAGAGAGGGATAAGATCGAGTTAAGGAGGTGCTAACATGGCAAAATGTGCTATCTGCGGAAAAGGCGCTCATTTTGGTAATGCAGTCAGTCATTCACATAGAAGATCAAATAAGATGTGGAAATCAAATATCAAATCTGTAAGAGTGAAGGTAAACGGTGCAGCTAAAAAAATGTACGTTTGTACTTCTTGTCTGAGATCAGGTAAAGTCGAAAGAGCGTAATCTTTCCCGATTATTATAAACCTAGGGAGCTGGAATATCCGGCTCTTTTTTTCATTATCTTCTCCCCGGCTCTCTTTGCCGAAAAATTTACTGAAAAAACAGAAAATAGGACAGCGTGATGCTGACTCCTGTCATGGCAAACTGTGTAAAATCTCTTTGGATGAACATTCCGATAAACAGCCCGAGGCCGAAAAAGAAAAAAGCAACTCCGCAAACACGTTTCATACATACACACCTAATTTAAGCTTATTAGCTAGTATATGCAGAACAACACAAAGTATTGAATAAAAAATACCCTGTATTACAGATTTCTGTTCATACAAGGTATTTTAAAGCAGGGAGGTTATCGTTCGTTTTCCAAGTCTTCCACTATATCTTCCAGTGTCTCTTCTTTTTTCGCAAATTTATCGATCACATCCGGCACCATATCCAAAAGCTTCGTGATGGTCTCCTGATTCTTGACGTTTACAAGCTTCGTCTGCCCGTCTCTGATCACGAGAACCGCGCTTGGCGTCATCTTGCCCCCGATACCTCCGTATCCCCTGGCTTTCCTGTCTCCGCGGTAATCCCCGGCTCCCATGCCAAAAGATACGTCTACCAGAGGCAGAATGATCGTGTCCTTCACATAAATAGGATCTCCGACCACTGTCTTTGAAGTCATAAATCCTTCGATTCCCTGAAATAACGAGTCCACGGTCTCATTAAACTTTTCTTTGTTCATAAAACTAACCTCCTATTGTTCTCATAATACGTTCCTTCTGTCTCCAAAGCTCCTTATCCCGGTAAACATCCCATAAGATCTTCAGAAAATGAAACGCGTATATCCGGCCTGAAACTGTCAGTGCAGCCTCAAATCTGGCTTCCGTAAAGTCCGGCTCCACAGACAGTCTGTCGTTAAACAGCGGCATAAAAACACTGACAGCAGCAAGTGTCTGTCCTGTCATAGAGGGATCATCAAAGCCGAAGGCCACGTCTCCCGAAAATTTCTTCGGCAGAAAATGCCTGATCCCTTTTTTCCCATATCCAAATAAGCGTTTGACGACGTGGATCAATTCCTCATCTCCCAGCAGTTCTTTGAAAGATTCTGCCTGTTTTAAGGCGCCTCTTAATCTCCGATACAGACGCTTACCTGTATTATAGCATCTTTGGAAGAAACTTTTCACCCTTTTTCTGAACGGCTGCTTTCCGGGCGGTTCCTCTGTGACAGATTCAAACTCTTCGCCGTCTCCGGTATAATCCAGAATATCTCCTGAAAAACCTGTCTCCGGATCAGGATCAGCCGATTGTCCGGTTTCTTCCCGGGGCACTTCTGTCCGGTCTCTTATATCCTTCCCAGATTCCCTGATTTCTACCACATCTTCAGCCGCCTTCCTGTTGAGCAGCGACCATCTTTCTTCATTCGAGTGATAGACGGGAAATCCCAGAATTCTAAAAGAAACTGCCGGTTCTTCTCCCTCTTTCCATGACACCTTCATGCGGAGAAAGAAGAAAAGCCATGATACCCGGCCTTTGGCCCATTTCCCGCAGTCATTGTAAACTCCCCGGGCGCGATAGCCTGCCGGTGCGAACAAGATCAGAAACAGGAACACGAGGATACAGAGCAGAAGGATTCCTATGATTTTTATAATAATCCATAAAACTGCCATCGTCTCACTCCTCTTCAAAAAATTCCGGTATCCGAAACATAGAATCCTGCTGTCTGATGTCTTCCACAATCCTTCTGAGTACCACGAAGGCATCCTGTTTTGACACGGCACATCCCACAACCGTGACATCCCTTTGCCGATAATAATCTTTCAGCAGTTCCCGGTATTCGTAAATCTCCAGCACTCCTACGTTTCCAAGCGGAAGCGTAATACAATACAGCGAAGGAATGCTCTTTCCTTTTACAATCCGCTTTATTAACTTTTCTTTCGTTATCGTTAAAATTTCCGATATGTAAAACTTTTCAGCAGCCTTCATATATTCACCTTACCAAAAAGGGGATGTTTTCACACCCCCTGATCCTTTTTATTCGCCGATCTTTACAACTTTCAGCATGTTGGTCACACCTTTTCCGCGGTGGTCTGCCGGACCGCCTCCGGTCAGAACGAGAATATCATTCTCCTGTGCCAGATCTGCACTCGTTACGATTTCCGTAGCCTCATCCAAAAGTTCCCTCGTTGATGATGCTTTGTGAGATTTGAATGGACGCACACCCCAGTAAAGCTGCATTTTACGCACAACCGCCTCATCCGGAGATAATCCGATGATCTGTGCATCCGGTTTGAACTTGGATACGATCCTTGCCGTAAATCCGGACATGCTGGAAGCCAGAATACATTTTGCATTGATGTTATGCGCAGTCTGTACTGCAGAATAGGCAACTGCCGCTGAGATTCCCCGGTTCACATAGATAGAGCGGAAATCCTTGATCTTCGTATCCAGATGAAGCTCCGTAGAAATAGCGATCTGATTCATCATCCTGACTGCTTCCACAGGGTATTTCCCTTTTGCGGTCTCTCCGGAAAGCATGATCGCATCAGTGCCGTCATAGATAGCATTGGCAACGTCTGTTACTTCTGCTCTCGTAGGACGCGGGTTGCGGATCATGGAATCCAGCATCTGTGTAGCCGTGATAACCGGTTTAAATGCGTTGTTGCATTTTTTGATGATGGCTTTCTGCATGAAAGGAACTTCCTCTGCAGGAATCTCCACACCTAAATCACCTCGGGCTACCATGATCCCGTCGGAAGCCTGGATAATGGACTCGATATTTTCTACACCTTCTACATTTTCGATCTTGGAGATGACACCCACTTCCAGGTTGTGAGCTTTTACAATTTCTTTGATTTCATTGACTGCGTCAGCGTTGCGGATGAAAGAGGCAGCGATAAAATCAATGCCGTTTTCCAGTCCGAATTCAATGTCGCTCTTATCTTTTTCTGTGATAGAAGGAAGATTTACACGCACATTCGGCACGTTGACACCTTTGCGGCTTCCTAAGAATCCGCCGTTGATAATATCACATACGATATCTGTCCCGTCTTTGATCTCTTTGACTCTCAGTTCGATCAGACCGTCGTCGATCAGGATCGTGTTGCCTTCTGCTACGTCCTGAGGAAGTTCTTCGTATGTAATCCCTACGATAGAATCATTTCCTTTGATATCTCTTGTGGTCAGGACAAACTCCTGTCCCTCTTTTAATTCTACGTCTCCGTCTGTATCCAAAAGTCCGGTACGGATTTCCGGTCCCTTTGTATCCAATAAAATCGCAATCGGAATATTCAGTTCTTCACGGAATCTTTTAATCCTCTTAATCCTTCCAAGCTGTTCTTCATGGTCACCATGTGAGAAATTTAGTCTCGCAATATCCATTCCTTCCAGCATCAGCTGTTTGAGCACCGCGTCGTCATCCGTCGCAGGACCCATTGTGCAAACAATTTTTGTTTTTTTCGTCAGCATAGTTAATCTCCTTTTCATAACAATGTATAATAAATTAATCTATAAAAATTAATTATTTCCTTATTTGTCTTTTTTCACATGGACGTGTGTAAACAAATGATCCTGGCAGTATTCATAATTGCCTTCACACTTAGAGCAGTAGCGGAATTCCAATGTGGGATCATCCAATTCTGTCCGGTGGCAGACAGCGCATTCATGCCTGGCGCCGTTCTTTTTCGGCTCCGCGTGTCCGGCAGATTCCCCGAAACTCGCTTTCCGCTTTCTCTGCCGCACCTTCTGGCCAAACATGGCACCCTTTGCCTTCATCTTTTTCGTTGAGAAAAAGAACAGAACAAAATTCAGCAAAGCGACTACTATTGATACTTTAATCGAAATTCCCGTAACTGTAAAGTCTGTTGCAATAAAAAATGTATAAAACAGGTATGCGGCGTCAAGATATGCCAGCCACTTTACCTTCATTGGAATGATCATGTAAAACAATACCTGCATGTCCGGGAACATCATGGCATAGGCCAAAAACAGAGATAAATTCAGATAGAAGGTGTCCATCTGCACAAACATGGCATTAAACTCTCCCCCTGATAAGACAAGGATCAGGTATGTAAGAAACGCTCCTGAAATGGTCCCAAGCACACCGATCATATAGTACATGGTAAATCGGAAACTCCCCCAGACCTGTTCCAGCAATGAAGCGATAGAATAATAAAACAGCAGTACAAAAATCATAAAGAACAAATTGGTAGACGGTGCGATCAGAAGGAACGTAAAAATCCTCCAGACTTGTCCGTGCAGTATAAGGTATGGATTCAGTGTAAACTGACTGTACAGCTCCGGCGCGGCAAACTGTACCATGATCCCTACGACATATAAAAGAATAATATACTTTGGAAGTCCCGGAATAGAAAACCGTCCAAACTTCCTCTCCAGCTTATTTAACCAATTCATAAGAAACCTTTCCTAAAATGTTTTTTTCTTTCCTAATACAATACTTCCGATCACTGTCAGCACCAAAGACACCCCTACCAGTCCGAAAAATCCGAATGGGCTGTCCGCAAACGGCACAGGCACGTTCATTCCCCAAAAGCTTGCGATCATGGTCGGTATGGACATGACGATCGTGATAACCGCCAGAACCTTCATAACGATGTTCAGGTTATTGGAGATAACAGACGCATAGGCGTCCATCGTACCGCTTAAAATATTACTGTAAATATCCGACATCTCGATCGCCTGCTTGTTCTCAATGATAACGTCATCAAGCAGTTCCTCATCTTCCGGATACTGTTTGATCTTTTCAATCTTTAACAGGCGCTCTAATACCAGTTCATTTCCCCTCAGTGATGTTGAGAAATAAACCAGTGACTTTTCCAGTTCCAAAAGCTCGATGAGCTCCTGGTTCTTCGTAGATATATGGAGCTGTTTTTCGACTTCGTCACTTTTTTTATCGATGATCCGCAGGTACTGAAGATAAAGGGATGCATTCCGAAACAGGATCTGCAGGATAAATCTGGTCTTCTTATATGTCCAGAAATTCCGTACCCTTCCCTCTTTAAAATTAGAGAGCACCGGCGTGTCCATCAGACAGATGGTGATCAGGCACAGTTCCGTCAATATGATCCCGCATGGAATCGTCACGAAATAGTTCTTCTCTTTTCTCTCCTCTGTGATCGGCACGTCCACGATGATCAGCGTATAGTTGTCCTCAACTTCGATACGTGAGCGCTCTTCTTCATCCAGCGGTGCTTTTAAATGATCCAGATCGATCTGGTACTTCTGGGAGAGTTCCACCAGCTCAGTGGCCGTTGGGTCTACCACGGAAATCCAGCAGCCCTCTATGGGCTCAGATATTTCATTGATCCGGCCGTCCATTGTCCGAAAAATCTGTATCATTTGAGTCTCCTTCCACTCCGCTGCGGTCACAGGCAGATGAGATCATCCGCCTGTTTTCCACGAGTTCACGTTTCATTATAGAGATATTATTTCCCTTTGTCAATTAAGAGCACTGTCCCGACAGGAAGGGTCAGCTCTCTGACGCTTTTGTTTGATTTTGCTAATTTTTCAAAGGAAACATTCTTATTTTTCATAATATTCATAAGAGTGTCTCCTTTTTTCACTACATATGGCTCAAAAGCACCCGAAATCACCGGTCCCGCTGACGGAATACATAATTCATCACCAATCTGCAGATTATAAATGTTCACATAGGGGTTTTTCCTCATGATCTCCCTTACACTCACATTATATTGTTTTGCGATTTGATATAAGGTATCTTTTTCCTTAATTACATAAACTGTTCCATTACAGTTTCCCCGTTCTGCCATATCTTATACTTTCCTTTGCCTTTTTATTATAGACTATGCCTTGTTTTTTATTTGTTTCCGATTAATTTTAGTGAATTTTTTTCTCATTTCCATTTTCTTCGCCTATTTAATAGGTAAGAAGACTACACTTGAATCTTGTTATTTCAAAATCTTTATTTTATAATAAGACTACTATCGAAAAGGAAAGTAGGTTACAGTTAGATGAAACGATTAGGAATTGATATCGGCTCTACCACCGTCAAAGTAGCGGTGATCGATGAGCAGCACAATATATTGTTCTCAGACTATGAGAGACATTATGCAAATATACAGGAAACACTGGCATCACTTTTAAGAAAGGCAAAGGATCAGATCGGAGACGTCACTTTTGCCCCAACAGTCACAGGCTCCGGCGGGCTTTCTATTTCCTCTTATCTGGAAATCCCGTTCTGCCAGGAAGTTGTCTGCGTCTCCACAGCTCTCCAGGACTATGCCCCAAGGACCGATGTCGCCATTGAGCTCGGCGGCGAAGATGCTAAGATCATTTATTTTACCAACGGCATTGACCAGAGGATGAACGGCGTCTGTGCGGGAGGCACCGGCTCTTTTATTGACCAGATGGCCTCACTGCTTCAGACAGATGCGTCAGGCCTCAATGAATATGCAAAGAACTACGATACGATCTACCCCATCGCAGCCCGGTGCGGTGTATTCGCGAAATCAGATATTCAGCCTCTGATCAATGAGGGGGCAACAAAAGAAAATCTTGCGGCTTCTATCTTTCAGGCAGTGGTAAACCAGACCATCAGCGGCCTGGCCTGCGGAAAACCTATCCGCGGCAACGTTGCATTTCTGGGAGGTCCGCTCCACTTCCTCTCCGAATTAAAAGAAGCCTTTATCCGCACACTCGGCCTTGAAGGAGAGGCGATCATCGCCCCGAATCATTCCCATCTGTTTGCCGCTGTGGGTGCCGCTCTGAATGCCAGGGAAGAAGTGACAACCAATTTCACGGATCTGCTGGATCATTTTAAAAGAAAAATCGAGCTGGGCCATGAGGTAGACCGCCTGGAACCTTTGTTCAAGGATGACCAGGAATACCAGATGTTCCTTAAGGAGCACAACCGCCACGTCGTAAAGCGCGGAGATCTTTCTACATATGAAGGCAGCTGCTATCTTGGGATCGATGCCGGTTCTACTACTACCAAAGTAGCTCTGGTCAGCGACAAAGGCGACCTGCTGTACAGCTATTATACAAATAATAACGGAAATCCCCTGAATGCGACTATCGATGCGCTGAAGGAAATTCATGCACAGATGCCGGACACGGCACACATCGTATCTTCATGCTCCACGGGCTACGGGGAACACCTGATCAAAGCTGCCCTCAATCTGGATTACGGAGAGGTGGAGACCATCGCACATTATTACGCGGCTGCATTCTTTGATCCGAGCGTGGACTGTATTCTGGATATCGGCGGACAGGATATGAAATGCATCAAAATCAAGAACGGAGTCGTGGACAACGTTCTTCTGAATGAAGCCTGTTCTTCCGGCTGCGGTTCTTTTATTGAAACCTTTGCCAAGTCGTTAAACTATTCTGTACAGGACTTTGCAAAAGTCGCTCTGACAGCCAGGACACCGATCGACTTAGGTTCCAGATGCACCGTGTTTATGAATTCCAAGGTAAAGCAGGCCCAGAAGGAAGGGGCCAGCGTTGGTGATATTTCTGCGGGTCTTGCTTACTCTGTCATCAAAAATGCTCTTTTAAAGGTTATTAAACTGACAGATCCAAAGTCACTCGGAAAACACATCGTTGTTCAGGGCGGAACCTTTTACAACGACGCTGTATTAAGAAGTTTTGAACGGATCTCCGGCTGCAGTGCCATCCGTCCGGATATCGCCGGCATCATGGGTGCCTTCGGAGCCGCTCTGATCGCGAAAGAACGCTTTAAGACAGAACACACGAAGACACAGATGCTGCCGATGGAAGAGATCTTCGCTCTTTCTGTGGATACTTCTATGACACGGTGCAAAGGCTGTACCAACAACTGTCTTTTAACCATCAACAAGTTCTCCAACGGCGGCCGCTATATCACTGGAAACCGCTGTGAGCGCGGCATAGGCGGCAAGGCTAATAAGGACAATATTCCGAACTTGTATGAGTATAAATTAAAACGCACCTTCGGCTACGAATCCATTCCTGCCGGAGAAGCAAAACGCGGTGTCATCGGCATCCCCAGGGTTTTAAATATTTATGAAAACTATCCGTTCTGGCACACTTTCTTCACAAAGCTTGGATTTTCTGTGGTTCTGTCCCCTGAGTCTTCCAGGGAGATTTATGAGCTGGGCATCGAATCCATTCCGAGTGAATCCGAGTGCTATCCGGCAAAGCTTGCCCACGGGCACGTGATGTGGCTCATTAAGCAGGGCATTAAGGATATTTTCTACCCGTGCATCCCTTATGAACGGAATGAGACCGAAGAGGCCAATAACCACTATAACTGTCCGATCGTCACTTCCTATGCGGAAAATATTAAAAATAACATGGAAGAACTGCGGACAGAAAATATCAGCTTTATGAATCCATTCCTGGCCCTGGACAATGAAGAAGCCTTAAAGCCAAGGCTTTTTGAAGAGCTGGGTGAAAAATACGATATTGACGCGCCGGAGATCAACGACGCTGTGCGTGCGGCCTTTGAGGAACTCGACAGCGTGAGAAAAGACATTCAGAACCAGGGTGAGGAAGTCCTCGCTTATCTGGCAGAGACAGGACGTACCGGAATTGTACTCTGCGGACGTCCGTACCACATCGACCCCGAGATCAACCATGGAATTCCGGAACTGATCAATTCTTACGGAATTGCCGTGCTGACAGAGGATTCCATCTCCCACCTCTCCAAGGTGGACCGGCCGCTGAACGTATCGGACCAGTGGATGTACCATTCCAGACTGTATGCAGCTGCCAACTACGCCAAATCCAACAAGCAGCTGGAAGTGATTCAGCTGAATTCCTTCGGATGCGGCCTGGATGCGGTCACAACAGATACAGTCAACGATATCCTCACCCGTTCCGGAAGGATCTACACAGTATTAAAGATTGACGAGGTCAATAACCTGGGGGCAGCCCGGATCAGGATTCGTTCTCTGATCAGTGCCGTCCGTGTCAGAAAAAAACATAATATTGAGCCGAAACCGGTATCTGCTGCCATGAAGAGAATTGAGTTTACGAAAGAGATGGCAAAGGAATACACGATTCTGATCCCGCAGATGTCTCCGATCCATTTTTCCATGGTGGAGCCTGCCTTAAAATCCTGCGGCTACAAAGTCAAAGTACTCAGACAGCAGGGAATGAAGGATGTCAACACAGGACTTAAATATGTCAACAACGATGCCTGCTATCCTTCTCTTATTGTCATCGGACAGCTGATGAATGCACTGCTGTCAGGCAAATATGATACAGACAAGATCGCCCTTGCGATCAGCCAGACCGGAGGAGGCTGCCGTGCAACGAGCTACATCAGCTTTATCCGCAGGGCTCTTGAGAAAGCAGGCTACGGACACATTCCTGTCATCGGAATCAGTACCCAGGGCATCGAAAAAAACAGTGGATTTAAGCTTACTCCGGGTCTTTTAAACCGTGCGGTCCAGGCCATAGTCTACGGTGACCTGTTCATGAGAGTGGTCTACCGCACCCGCCCGTATGAAAAGGAAAAAGGCTCTGTAAACCGTCTGCACAAACGCTGGGAAGCCAAGTGCAAGCGAGATGTCATGAAAGGAAATCTTTCTACCTTCAAGAAGAACATCAAAGGTATCATTCGCGACTTTGATAAGATTCCTCTGACGAATGAAAAGAAGCCGAGAGTCGGTATTGTAGGTGAAATCCTCGTAAAATTCCTGCCGGATGCCAACAATCATCTGGTAGAACTCCTGGAGCGTGAAGGCGCAGAGGCTGTTGTCCCTGACCTTTTGGACTTCTTCATGTACGGATTTTACAACAGCAATTTTAAATACCGTTACCTTGGAAAATCAAAGAAGACGGCGCTCATATGTAATTCCGGAATCTGGATCGTGGAACAGTACCGGAAAACGTTAAGAAAAGAACTGGCAAAGAGCAAACGATTTGATGAACCGGCATACATTAAGGATCTGGCTGCCTACGCCAAACCGTTCGTCTCCATCGGCAATCAGACCGGCGAGGGCTGGTTCCTCACCGGAGAGATGGTAGAACTGATCCACAGCGGTGCGCCGAACATCGTCTGCACACAGCCGTTTGCATGCCTGCCGAATCATGTGGTAGGAAAAGGCGTGATCAAGGAGCTGCGCCAGGCTTTCCCTGAATCCAACATCGTTGCCATCGACTACGATCCCGGTGCCAGCGAAGTCAACCAGATCAACAGGATAAAACTGATGCTGTCGGCAGCGATTAAAAATATGTGACATTTTCCTTGAATCTTTCGACATATTATGATATTATAATTTTATACAAAAGAGAAAAAACAGCAGTCTGTGATTTGCAGGCTGCTGTTTCTATTTTATATATTCTGTTTTTCATATTCTTTCTGAAGTATTTCTGCAAACTCCCTGATATATTCGTCTTCCCGGTCTTTCCTCCAGCAGGCAATGTAATTTCTTTTTAATTGCTTTCCATTTGCGCAAAGCGGAATGCTTCGGAGTGGGATATCATCCTGTCCAGGCCTTTCCCCTGTTTCTTCCGTGAGCAGAAATCCTTTATCCCAGGCTGCTAAAAACCTGGCTTCTTCCGGAGTATCGGCAAATATAATGTTATCCTGTAATCCCAGCATATTTACACAGTCATCTCTCTGCCGTTCTCTCTGGTCATCAGGTGCGGCAATAATACAGGGGATTCTGCGTAACTCTTCAACATTCACATAATCCAGGGCACACAGAGGACTTCTCTCCGATATCTCAATAAAAAATCTGCCTTTGGTCAGAGGAATATATTCAACGTCTTGTAAATCACCCGGCCTTTGGCTGCAAAGAATGACATCAGTTCCTCCGAAACATAGCATGTCAATCAGCTCTTCTGTATACCCTGCGGCGGTCTCCAGCTCCATCGCGGGATACTTCTCAGATAATATGGCTGCTGCCCGGCAGAGTTCCGTTGCATGCAGATATTTTAAATATCCGACCCGGAGACACTGATTGATTTGTCTTCCGATTTGGGCGGTCTCTTTTTTCAGACGCCCCGCCTCATCCAGCAGCACAAGGCCGCGCCGATAAAAATATTCCCCGGCAGGTGTCATAAAAAATTTCCGGTTCCCTCTCCTAATCAGCTCTGTGTCAAGATTTTCTTCTAAAGCGCGTATCTGCTGCGACATGGCGGACTGGGATATCCCGCATTTTTCCGCCGCATCAGTAAAGCTTTGACATGTGATTACCTCTGTATAATACTTTAATTGTTTCAACAACAAAAAATCACCTTCCCTGCCATTTTTCATCCTGCTATATCTTACAGCTTCTCCAGAATATCGTCGAGAATCCGGACTGAGTCCTCCACACATCCCCGGCAGCTTCTGAGCATCGTGCCGGTAGTCATTCCTTTTAACTCCCTGCATACCGTACTTTGATTCTTCATCTGGAAACGCCTGATGAGCTCTCTTGTCAGCTGATATGTAGATCCTTTTGAGTCTGGTTTCGCAAGGTTCCCGGTGCTGTTCATCCTTCCCAGCACAGCGACTGCACCCGAAACCGCACCGCAGGTCCCTTCCATTCCTCCCATGCCGAGTCCAAAGCCTTCTGTCAGTTCAAACACGGTCTGTTCGTCAATGCCCATCTCCTCGCAATAACAGCATGCAACTGCCTGTGCACAGTTATAACCACTCTCATGTCTTGCGGCCGCTTCTTTTATCTTACTCATTCTGATACCTCCTCTGTCTGTTTCTTCTAACTAATTAAAACATATCCAATCCCTAAATACAACTCATCTAAATTTTCCTTGTTTTACCATTGACAACTGTATATATGGCGTATATACTGTATATATACAGTCAGGAGGAATTCATGTGAATATTATTATCAGCAACCAGAGTGATCTTCCGATTTATGAACAGATAGCGGAAAGCTTCAAAGAAAAGATCCTCTCCGGAGAGCTGTCCGGGGGTGAACTTCTTCCATCCATCCGTTCTCTTGCCAAGGATCTGAGGATCAGTGTCATCACAACAAAACGTGCTTATGAAGAACTGGAAAAAGAAGGTTTCATAGAAACCATCCCCGGAAAGGGGTGTTTTGTAAAAGCAAAGAGCACAGAACTTCTGAAGGAGGAAGTTTTGAGAAAGATCGAGGAGCATCTTGTAAACGCCGTACATATGGCAGTATCTTATGAAATTGAGCAGGAAGAATTGGAAGATATTCTTTCCTGCCTTTATGAGGAGGGTATAGATCATGGAAAATAATATAGAAATCAGGCAAATGACAAAAACATATCCCGCCTTCCGGCTGGATCGTGTGGATCTTTCAGTACCAAAGGGCTCCATCGTAGGGCTGATCGGTGAAAACGGAGCTGGAAAGACAACGCTGATCAAAGGAATGCTGGGCTTAGTCCATCCGGAAGAAGGCGAAGTCCTGATCTTCGGCAAAGATGCCAAAACTTCTATGAAAGAGATCAAAATGAACATCGGCGTTGTCCTGGACGGCAGCTTCTTTATGGAACTTTTAAAGGTTCAGGCCATTGACACTGTCATGAAAGGAATCTATGACAACTGGGATACGGCTCTGTTTTACGATTACCTGCAGCGGTTCGGCATTGATCCCTCCAAAAAAATCAAGGAGCTGTCAAAAGGTATGCAGAAAAAACTGGAGATACTGACAGCTCTCTCCCACCATCCGAAACTTCTGATCCTGGATGAGCCGACCAGCGGCCTGGACCCTGTTGTGAGAAATGAGATTTTAGATATTTTTCAGGATTTTATTTTAGATGAGGAGTGCAGTATTCTGCTTTCCACCCACATCACAAGTGATCTGGAACATATCGCGGACTACCTGGCCTTTATCGACAACGGACAAATGATTTTCTTTGAAACACGCGACAAAGTGCTTGACAGTTACGGAATTTTAAAATGTGACCAGAAAAAGTTTGAGCGCCTGGAACCATCCGATGTCATCCGCTACCGCAGAAACCGCTATAATTATGAGGTGCTGGTAAATGACCGGCACAGTATCCGCAGGACATACCGCGATGCGGTCATTGAGAAAATTACAATCGAAGATTTAATGCTTTTATATATTAAGGGGGAAAAATTATGTTAGGGTTAATAAAAAAAGATGTGCTGCTTCTGCAGTCATACTTGAAGAATCTGCTGCTGATCACGGCAATGTTTTCAGGCCTTTCGCTGATCAACGAAAGTTACTCTTTCCTTGCCGTGTCTCTGCCATGTATGTTTTCCATCCTGTGCTTTACGCTCATAAGCTACGATGACTATTATCACTGGGATGCCTATTCATTAACGCTTCCCGTGAGTCCAAAAGACAGTGTGCGGAGCAAATATATCGTTTCCACATGCCTTTTGGCCTTTGGTACAATTTTAGGAACTGTATTGTCATTCGTAGTCATTGCCATAAAGGATATATCTGTGCCCGGCAAAGAGGTCTTTCTCACAGCCTTAGGAGGTATCTTCATAGCATCCGTTTTGATGTCTCTGATGTATCCCATTGCCTACCGATTCGGAACGGAAAAGGGACGGTTTGTAATATTCGGCATATTTGCAGGAATTTCTATTTTTATAGTTTTATTAGGTAAAGCACTGATGACCATGGATCTGCAACTTCAGTCCGTCACCAGCTTTTTCACAGGAAGCGGCAAATACCTGCTCATTCCTCTGATTCTGGTTATTATCTTTGTATCATACTGTATCTCCTGCAGCATCTTTACCAGAAAAGAATATTAGCACGCAAAAGCCGCTGGGTTACTCCCTGTTTATATGCTATAATATGTAGTAATTGGACAACAATTTGCAGAATTAACTTTCTGCAGACCTTGAAAAAAGCCATGGAGCACAGCCGCAGCCGGTTATTAGGCGAATCAGAAATGAATAAATTTATTGAAGCATTGACAAGCAAAAGTAAGAGTGCAGAACTGCCTGAAGAATATAATTATTTTGGAAAACTTGTCGGCAGCTGGAAACTCAATTATACTGACCACAATCTGTCCTGTTCGGTTGAAGGAGAATGGTATATCAATGCTGAAATATATGCCGATCGCACATAATTTCCATAGAACAAAGTTGTCAAACGCGGGCTTTTTTACACATTAAAAGTTCTTCAGGATGCTCTCCGCACCTGACGGTATCTTAAAATTCAGCCGAAGGTTCAGGATTTCCGCGGATGCATAGGTACTGTCTTTGTAAAAGGTCAGAGATACCATCTTCTTCATGCTGCTCTCTGAATCCCCATTGAGTTTCTTTGTTCCTGCCTGATACAGGTCACACCGGTATACGGCCTTCTCTTCATCCGGTATGGTTTTTACGGTCTTCCAGTCATCAATCCTAAGCTTATCGATCAATTTTTGGATACCATCTTTATTCTTCAGCACAGCAATCGTTTTCCGGTCCTTGCAGGATATGATTTCAATCTTCTGCGCTTTGCTGACCTGGCTGATATCGTCCTGCCTGCTTGTCACTTTGATCTGGCTTTTCTGCTTCCTGACAGAACATCCCTGGAACACACCGATGCTCAGGATAAGAACTGCTGTCAAACAAAATATCTTTTTCATATCTATTCCTCCCACATCATGTCAATAAAATCACCTGCGCATGCTGAGACCTCTGTCAGCCAGATAATCTTTTAACTCCATGATTTCCAGCTCTTTGAAATGAAACAGGGATGCCGCCAGAGCCGCATCTGCTTTTCCTTCTGTCAGGGTGTCGTAGAAATGTTCCTTTGTTCCGGCACCTCCCGACGCGATCACAGGAATATCTACAGTCTCTGCAATTGCACTGGTCAGCTCATTGTCATATCCTGCCTTCGTGCCGTCACAGTCCATACTGGTCAGAAGGATTTCTCCGGCGCCGCGGTGCTCTGCTTCAGCCGCCCAGGAAACGGCATCCAGTCCTACATCAATCCTTCCTCCGTTTTTATAAACATTCCATCCGGTGCCGTCTTCCCGGCGTTTTGCATCAATTGCCACGACCACGCACTGGCTGCCGAATTTATCAGCCGCGTCGCTGATCAGGTCCGGGGTGTTGATGGCAGAAGAATTGATGGAAATCTTATCGGCCCCTTCTCTGAGAATTGCCCTGAAATCATCTACCGTTCGGATTCCTCCGCCCACTGTAAACGGAATAAAAACTGTCTCTGCTACTTTTCTCACCATATCGATCATAATATTTCTCGCATCGGAGGACGCCGTAATATCCAGAAATACCAGCTCATCAGCTCCAGCCTTGTCATAGGCCGCACCAATGGCAACCGGATCTCCCGCATCGATCAGATTTACAAAATTGACCCCTTTTACTACACGGCCGTTATGTACGTCCAAACATGGAATGATTCGTTTTGTATGCATGTCCCTTTCCTCCTACAGTGAAATAAAATTCTTTAAAATCTGAAGACCTACCGTGCTGCTTTTCTCCGGATGGAACTGACACGCAAATAGGTTGCCTTTTTCCACAGAAGCATGGATCACCTCCGAATACTCTGTGGTCGCCGCAACAATATCCGGTTCCGAAGCTTTCAGATAATACGAATGAACAAAGTATACATAAGGATCTTCCGGCACACCTTCAAACAGCCTTGCTCCCGCTTTTATCTTCAGGTTATTCCATCCCATATGAGGAATTTTTAACCCATCCTTTTTGGGGATCTTTACGATCTCACCTTTTAAAAGGCCCAAGCCCTCAACACCCGGCGCTTCTTCACTCTTTTCAAACATGATCTGCTGACCCAGACAGATCCCCAGAAAAGGAATTCCTTGCTCTGCAACCTGATGGATCGTGTCCGCCAGTCCATACTGATGAAGCTTTTCCATGGCATCTCCGAAAGCACCGACTCCCGGAAGGATGACGTGGGTGCTTCCTAAGATCTGTTTCTTATCTCTCGTGATCACCGCATCTTCACCCAGAAACTGGATTGCTTTTTCAACGCTTCTAATATTTCCTGCATCATAGTCAATAATCGCTACCATATCCTACCTCTCAATTTCAAGAAAATCTTTGCTGTCCATCTTTACTGCATCTGCTTTTCCCTTCAGTTCCTCACCTACCTGATATAAAGTGCGGTTGACCCTTACCATATAGGCTTTCTCATTATAAAAAGCCATCTTCTCAAACGGCCACCGAAACAGGCTCGGCACTCCAAAGCCTTCTCCCAGTTCCAGAATGAAAAGCTTCTTGTTCAGTGTAGTCTGAAGCCATTTTGTATACGCTGCCCAGCTGTTCAGATAAGCTCCCTCAATATACGTACTCTTCGTATCCTCGGTACGTATATTATAGATCAATGGCTCACCGCATTTTGGACACTCCAGGTGCTCAATCTCTCCAGTAGTCTCATAGTGGCGGATCAAATCTTCAAGGCCCGGTTTAGCCGGATACAGCTGTTCACTGCACGGCTCTTTACACTGAAAAAAGTCTCCGTTTCCGCACGGGGCAACCAGACGGTTTTTATCCAGAGCAGAATGGAAAATGAGGCCGTCATTATTGCTCGTGATTACAAAATAATCCTTTTGATCTAATACCTCCTCCAAATTCTTAAAATAAGGAACCTGGGAGAGATTCAGCAAATGGTGCCTTTCATACACCTGGCTCATCCATGCGGCATCCCTGTCTTCTTCATCCATCCTTAAAAGCTTCTGGTAATGCTCATTTTGTATCTCTGTTTCAAAATCCATTAACTCATATGCGCTAAGTTCCGGTCCAATGCCCACCAAAACCAGATCCGCATCCTGTATCCTGCTAACATAATCCTTTAACATATGCCGCTCCTTTGCTTCCATGTGAAATATCCACTATTTTATCACATTTTCAGGCATTTGCACAATCCACATCGAAGTAAAATTCAACGCCTCCCTCCACGTTAGCCACTCCATATTGTTTGCCGTGGGCTTTCATGGTTGCGGCTACAATGGACAGTCCGATGCCGCTGCCTCCATATTCTCTCGTTCTTGCCTTATCCACTTTATAAAATTTCACCCAGAGCTTATCCAGATCTTCTTCCGGTATATGGCTTCCGGAGTTAAACACGGTCACCCTGAGATCATTCTCTATCCGTTTAAAGGAAATAGCAATCCTGCCGTTTTTTAAAACATGGTTTCTGGCATTGCTCAGATAGTTTCCAAATACTTCCTCCATCATAAACTCATCGGCCCATACATAGGTGGGCGGTTCATGAAATTCAACCGTAATATTTTCTTTCTGGAAAAAGATTGTGTTTGCAGAGAGCATGTTCTGGATCAGCTCCTGAATATTGAACCGCTCCATGCTGACCTGGTGATTGCCAAACTCGATCTGGTTTAACGTCAGAAGTTTCTGTACCATCCGGTTCATCTTCTTAGCTTCGTCCGCGATCACATCACAGTAAAATTCACGGCTCTCCTCATCCGCTGAGACATTGTCTTTCAGACCTTCCGCATATCCCTGGATCAGGGCAATCGGTGTTTTCAGCTCATGGGAGACATGAGATAAAAACTCCGTTCTCATCTCGTCAATCTGAACCTTTTGCTCGATGTCCTGGCGCAGCTCATTATTGGCTGTTTTGAGCTCCGAGATCGTGTACTCAAGCTTTGAGGAGAGTTCATTTAAACTCTCACCAAGATGCCCCAGTTCATCTTCACCGCAGTCTATGACCTTCACGTCAAAATCCAGATTGCTCATCCGGTTTGCAGCCGCAGCCATTTCTTCAATGGGCTTTGTAAACTGCTTGCTGTAAATATACATGGCGATTCCCCCGGCCACGATCAAAACAGCTCCCACGTAGGCAGTAAATCTCCCGGACAGCACCGCACTGGTCTGTATGCTTTCCATCGGAGTGTTGATCACCACGGCATAGCCGTTGTCAAAATATCCGAGAAGATTGATGCTGGTCCCGGTGGATTCCTTGTCGGACCCGCTCACTACGGCATAACCTTTTTCACTGATCTGCCTTTTGATCTTTCTCATATCCTCCAGCGTGCTGATCATGTCATTGTACATGAGCCCCTGTTTCCCCTCAGACGAATATATAACCTGTCCGTTTTCGTTGTTAACAATCAGCATCCGGTAATTAGACTCTCTGACGATCTTTGATATCTTATAGGAATTATTATCGGCGCCTTTTGTATTGAGCAGCTGGTTGATAGAGTCATAAACCTGTGTGATATTCTTTTTTTCCTTAAACACATAGTATGGTTCGATCATCAGGATGTTAATACAGATAGACAGAAGAATGGTGGATGCCATAATCACGATCAGCACCAGCGTCATTTTTACTTTGATGGATTGATTCTTCAGTATCTTTTCTTTCACTTACTCCTGCACCTCGAACTTGTAGCCCATACCCCATATCGTGCGGATATATGCTCCTTTGCTTCCCATTTTATTTCTGAGTTTTTTTACATGGGTATCAATGGTCCTGGCATCTCCGAAATAATCATAATTCCACACCTGATTCAATATGTTTTCCCTTGTGAGTGCCCGTCCTTCATTTTTCATAAAGTAGGATAGAAGTTCAAATTCTTTAAAACTCAGATCAATGCTCTTATCATTGATGGTAACCATATGGGCCGCTTCATCCAGAACAATCCCGCCGGCTTTCAGCACTTCTCCGTCCTGCTGTCTGGTCCTCCTTAAAATAGCTTCAATCCTGGCGACTAAAATCTTCGGACTGAACGGCTTCGATATATACTCATCCACTCCCAAGTCAAAGCCCTGAAGCTCATCGTTTTCCTGATCTTTGGCCGTCAGCATGATGATCGGTACTTCGGAAACTTTCCGTATCTCCCTTACAACTTCCCATCCGTCCATCCGGGGCATCATCACGTCTAAAACGAGCAGATCGATCCCTTTAGTGGAAAAAAACACATCCACTGCCTCTTCCCCGTCTCCTGCCTCCAGCACCTGATATCCTGCCCGGTTTAAGAAATCCTTTACCAGTTTGCGCATCCTGCTCTCATCGTCAACTACTAATATTTTAAGATCATTCATCAAGGTTCCTCCTGCGGTTATATTCCAATTCACTATGTATAGTTTACCACAGGATTATGATAAAATTGTGAAAAAAAGACATCAGCACTGAAAATACTGATATCTCTTTCTCTTACATGATTTTTCTATTCTGCCTCAGATACTCCAGCCGCTGCTTCCTGTCTGTCAGACATAGCCTTCAGTTTCTGCAGTCCAAAGATAATTACCCCGCCGATGATGAAAAACAGGATACTGAAACTTCCTGATGTCAGTGCAGGTTTTGGAACTTCCAGTGTGGTCGGTCCCATGACAATAGCATAAAGAGATCCGATCATCATTCCGATGATGAAATATACCATCTGCGACCGGAACTTTTCAAGGCAGGTACGGATCAGCTTTACGACTGACGCAATCCCGCACAGGATGCCGCAGCCAAAAATCAGAATCACCGGAAAATAAGCCGTGTTAAAATTCATGGCTTCTTTCACTGCCGAGATAATCGGCACATACAGGCCGAAGATCAAAAGCATGGTAGAGCCTGAGATTCCCGGCAGGACCATGGCCGAAATGGCAATCATGGCCACGAGGAAAATATAGATTCCCAGTCCCAGCTTTAAATGCTCCACACTCACATTCATGCCCTTGCCGGATGCCGGATTAAAATAGGTGATCGCTGCCACCATGACAACTCCGAGCAGAGCAAACACAGCGTTGCCGTATTTATCTTTCAGACAGTCCTTTTCTTCAGACCAGATGATCGGTATAGCAAAAATAATCAGTCCTAAAAACAGGGAACTGATCTCATAAATCCTGTCACTGAAAATACCGGCCAGCACAGAAACCGCTGCCCCAAAGCCAACGACCCAGCCAATCCCGATGCGCAGCAAGAACTTCACAGCCTCTATCTTTTTTTGTTTATTTCCTGTAATTAAATCGTCTAGGGATGAGATAAAATGGTCATAGAAACCGAGCAGAAAAGCCACAGTCCCGCCGGATACCCCCGGCACGCTGTCGGCTAATGCCATACAAAATCCCCGAATAAAATTTAGCATACTGACTCCTTTGTTATAAGAACACATACAAATGCTGGAATCTGTTCCAACACAACTTTTAGTATTATAGCACACGTTATGTAAAATAAAAAGCAAGAAAATCTTAAAGATTTATGAAACTATGTCCTTCTTTTGGCTTTTATGATAGTATAATATTACGAATATGAAGGAGGTTCTATATGATAAAATTAATTTCATCCGACATGGACGGAACACTGCTGGACAGCTACCGCCAGATCACTCAGGTCAATATCGATGCGATCCGCACACTCCAGGAAAGCGGCGTCGAATTTATGATCAATACAGGACGCGAATACCAGAATGTGATAGATATTTTAGGAAAAGCAGGCCTTGAATGCGACATGATCTGCAGCAACGGCTCCTGCGGTTATGATAAAGAAGGAAACCTGCTGTTTGAACACTCCATTCCGACAGAGACGGTAAAACAGATCCTCGGGGTATTTCACGAATCCACCCTGGTTCCGACGCCATTTTCCCAGATGGGCCGTATTTCCCTGCTTTCCAGAGAGGAATTAAAAAAATATACGAAAGAAGTCATGATTCCATCCATGCAGATCAATCATCCCGACTTTGTGTATACAGATGAAGAATTTGAAGATTTAATCAGCCAGGTTACCTATGTAGACGGCGAGGCCGGACTGTTCGACAGCGAACACAGGGTTTTAAAGTTCATTTCCCAGTCAACAGAGCCTGATGCGCTGTTAAGGCTCAGGGCAGAATTAGAAAAAATCCCGGGACTTGCCGTAGTGTCCACCGTACCTACGGATATTGAGATCACCTCCTCAGAAGCCCAGAAAGGGATCGGCCTGATGGACTATGCCAAGCGAAAGGGACTGGTTCCGGATGAGATCGTTGCCATCGGAGACAGCGAAAATGACTATTCCATGCTCTCCATTCCGGGGATTCATTCCGTTGCCATGGCAAATGCCACGGAGGCCATCAAAAATATCTGTGTCTATCAGACCCGTGCCAATACGAAGGACGGCATTGCCTATATCATCCGCTGCATTCTCGCAGACCGCGATAATTTTAAACTGACATAAAATACCGTTTTATAAAAGAAGATCTGTAATCCCACTGAGAGGTTACAGATCTTCTTTTATTTTATCTTCATCCGCTTTTTCAGTTCATCCAGTGCCTCTTTATATCTGCCGGAATTAAATGAAGGAAACGCATTCAAAAGTCTCCTGCTGGTCTGACTTTTCTTCTCCGCAATCTCCTGATACCGGCTTTTCAGCTCTTCGATTCTCTGCTCCAGTTCTCCGCTGATCGTATCTTTCCGTTCTTTCAGACCTTCCGATACGGCATTTCTTTTTTCCACCAGTTCCTGGCCCGCCTCATCCAGCTTCTTTTTCGTCTCTTCCTGTTTTTCTACGGCAGACATGACACCAAGATAAATGTTTTCACCCAGCTGCTCTGAGATATTATGCAGTTCTTCTGCGATCTCACTCATTTTGCGGAGTCTCTGGTTCATCCTGAAGATGCCCGCCGCCGTTACCCAAAGATCGGCTATCATGCCGGCCAAAAGCACAATGAGCAGGACGCTGCCGAAGAGACTGGGTATCAATCCCACAAATTTGGTAATCAGAGGATGAACCACATAGACGATGAGCATGCAGGCGGCACCCCAGATCAGTGAAAACGGAAGACAGATATATCCGTTTAAATTAAACGGCTGGTCCGAATAATCCCACCATCTGCTGTGGAAAATCTTCTCCAGCGCAAAGCCCGTGACCCACTCAATGGAAGATACGGCTGCGACAGAAGCAATGTACATGAAAAAAACATTGGACTTATACGGCATCAGCAAAGACACCACAAATCCAACGCCGAATCCATAAACCGGACAAATTGGTCCGTTTAAAAACCCCCGGTTCACAAATTTTCTCTGCTTAAATGCAGCAAAAGCTACTTCGCTGCACCAGCCGAGAATTCCGTAAATAAAAAAATATGACAAAAGATAATATACACTCATATTAAATTAAGCTCCCATCGGAATTACAGGATCGTAGCTCCTAAAGCCACATAATCGCCGTCATAAAACACTACCGCCTGTCCCGGGGTCACTGCCCTCTGAGGTTCATCAAACAGGACTTTTATCCTGTCCTTTCCTGCCATGCTCACCGTGCATGAAGCTCCCCTGTGGTTATAGCGGACTTTAGCCTGTAATCTCATCCCGTCTTTGACAGAAGATACCGACATTAAATTCACCTGGTCTCCATAGAGGGTATCTGTCATCAGGTCCGCATTGCTCCCGATCACCACTTCATTTCTCTCTTTATTTATTCGCACAACGTATCCCGGCTGTTTCAGGGAAAGGCCCAATCCCCTCCTCTGTCCCACAGTATAACATACAATGCCCTTGTGGGTTCCGAGGATGTTCCCGTTCATGTCCACAAAATTGCCCGGCCGGATCTTCTGTCCCGTGGTTTCTTCGATAAAGTCTCCATAGCTGCCGTCTACAAAACAGATGTCCTGGCTGTCCGGTTTGTGGGCCACCGGCAGATGTATCTTTTCTGCGATTTCCCTGATCTCATCTTTTGTATATTCACCCACGGGCATCAGCGTCTTGGACAGCTGGTTCTGGGTCAAATTATAAAGAGCATAGGTCTGATCCTTCTCAGGAGTCGCCGAGCGCTTCAGCGTATATCTTCCGTTGGAAAGCTTTTCAATCCTGGCATAATGTCCGGTTGCGATATAATCGGCGCCGATATCCAGAGACCTTTTTAACAGGGATTCCCATTTGACATAGCGGTTGCATGCAATACAGGGATTCGGAGTTCTTCCATCCAGATATTCGTCTACGAAATAATCAATGACATGTTCCTTGAAATCCTGTTTAAAATTCATGACATAATAAGGAATATCGAGCGCCTGGGCCACTCTCCTGGCATCATCCACAGCCGACAGGCCGCAGCACCCTCCGTTTTCTTCTAAAAGTGCCTGCTCCTCATCCTGCCAGATCTGCATGGTGACACCGATCACTTCATATCCCTGTTCTTTCAATAAATAGGCTGCCACGGAGGAATCCACCCCTCCTGACATGCCTACGACTACTTTCTCTTTCACGGATGCCTCCTAGTACTCTTCTTCCACTTCCTCTTCTCCGATATCGGATTTTGGTTTCTCAAGGCCTTCGATCTGAATGCCATTCTTCTGTGCATAATCCCAGAGAGCCGCATGGATCGCTTCTTCTGCCAAAAGAGAACAGTGCACTTTGACCGGCGGAAGACCATCGAGGGCTTCCATTACCGCCTTGTTTGTGACTTCCAGTGCTTCCTGCACGGATTTGCCTTTCACCAGTTCGGTTGCCATGCTGCTGGTGGCAACCGCAGCTCCGCAGCCGAATGTCTTAAACTTCACATCCCGGATAATCTGGTCGTCATCAATGTCAAAATAGATGCGCATGATGTCTCCGCACTTGGCGTTTCCGACAGTACCTACGCCGCTGGCACCCTCAATCTCTCCTACATTTCTCGGATGCTCAAAATGATCCATAACTTTTTCACTATACATAACAGTACCTCCTGTTTTTCTTCTAAATATAAATCGAGCAAATAAACCCGTTTAATGTTTCTTTACAAAATCTTCATACAGCGGAGACATTTTTCGCAGTTTATCTACGATCTCTTTCAATTTCTCCACAACAAAATCCATATCCTCTTTGGTTGTTTCCTCCCCCAGAGTCATCCTGAGAGATCCATGTGCGATCTCGTGAGGGAGTCCGATGGCTAACAGTACATGTGACGGGTCCAGTGAACCGGACGTGCAGGCTGATCCGCTGGAAGCACAGATCCCCGCCATATCAAGCATGATCAAAAGGGATTCGCCCTCAATGAACTGAAAACTGATGTTGATATTGTTGGGAAGCCTTTTGTCTCTTCCTCCGTTTAACCGGCAATACGGGATCTCTGCCAGAATCCTGCGGACCGCGTAATCCCTCACCTCCTGCTCTTTGGCAGTTCTCTCCTCCATCGTCTCAAAAGCGATCTCGACAGCCTTTCCGAGTCCCACGATACCTGTCACATTCTCTGTTCCGGCCCGGCGCTTGCGCTCCTGCGCTCCTCCGTGGATAAACGAGCGAAGTTTCAGTCCTTTGCGGATATACATAAATCCAATGCCCTTAGGTCCGTTCAGCTTATGGCCGCTGGCACTCAGCATATCAATATTCATCTCATCTACATTGATCGGAACCTGTCCGTATGCCTGTACCGCATCTGTGTGGAACAGAACTCCGTGTTCTTTTGCAATCTCTCCGATCTCCTTCACCGGCTGGATCGTTCCTATCTCATTGTTGGCAAACATGATGGTGATCAGAATCGTATCCGGGCGGATCGCCGCTTTTAACTGGTCCAGCTTAATATATCCGTTCTCATCCACATCCAGATAAGTCACATCGTATCCGTTTCTCTCCAGATACTGACAGGTGTGGAGAACTGCGTGGTGCTCAATCTTGCTTGTGATAATATGTTTTCCCTTTGAAGCATAGGCTTCGGCAGTCTCCTTAATGGCCCAGTTGTCCGCCTCAGATCCGCCGGCCGTAAAGTAAATATCCTGGCTCTGTGTGCCGAGGGATTCGGCAACCCTGTCCCTTACTTCGTTTACTGCCTTTTTTGCCTCAGAAGCCGGTGAATAGACGCTGGACGGATTCCAGAACTTCTCCGTATAATATGGCATCATCGCTTCTACTACTTCCGGTCTCGCCGGTGTTGTTGCCGCATGGTCTAAATATATGATCTTTTCCATAACTTCTCCTATCTTTCACAATTTCGTTCCGCCGGTTTCCCCTGCTGAACAGCTCTTGCCTCGTCCGCCAGCTCATCTAAATAAATAGAATCCACTGTTTTAGCAATGCTGTCATTGATCCTCTTCCACACAGTTTTTGTCACGCAGTACTTAGAGCTGCTGCATGTTTCCTCTGTATCGGTAAGTTCTGTACAGTCTACCGGCGTCAGATCGCCTTCCAGTGCCCTCAGCACGTCTCCCACTGAAATATCTTCTGCATTTCCCGCCAGAACATATCCTCCCTGGGCTCCCCGGATGCTTTTTACAAGCCCCGCCTTCTTTAACTTGGAAAGAAGCTGTTCCAGGTATCGGATGGATATATCCTGCCGCTCTGATATCGCACTGACTGCCGCAGGTTCATTCTCCCCGAACACTGCAATATCTACGATTGCGCGAAGGCCGTATCTTCCTTTTGTTGATAATTTCATCTCACCACTCCAATCCCGACCAAAATAGTCGGATATCACACTGCTATGTTATCACCTGGGACTTCCGATGTCAACACAATCCCAATCATAACCGCGTATTTCTTGACATACAATAGAACAATATCAATTGGGGAGTTCTTATGAAAAAATCCAGCCCTTTTGTACAAGGTACATTAATTTTAACAGCCGCTAATATTTTTTCCAGATTTATTGGATTCTATAATAGAATATTTCTGGCTGGATTAATTGGTGCCCATCAGATGGGAGTCTATCAATTAATTTTTCCTATTTACCTGGTGGGTTTTGCCCTTTGCTTTCATGGATACGAGACTGCCCTGTCTCAGATCGTCGCCGCTCAGATGGCCAAAGGCCGTCCGGAAAACTGCAGAAAAATCTTAAAGATCACTTTAGCCGTCACGATCCTGCTCTCTTTGATCTGTGCCTGTTTCTTTTATTTCTTTGCCGACGAGCTCTGCATGAAATTTCTCCACGAGAAAGACTGCATCCCCTGCCTCAAAGCCGCTGTTTTTGCCATGCCATTTGTAGGCGTAAAAGCATGTATCCACAGTTACCATATCGGTCTCGGCAAACCCGGCCTCCCGTCTGTCTCACTTTGTATCGAACAAGTGTCCCGGATACTGGGGATTTATGCGGTTTCTGTCACCTTCTTTTTAAAGCTTGAGACACCTGCGCTGATCGCGGTTCTCGGAATGGTCGCCGGAGAAATGGCTTCCTGCCTTTACACTGTCGTTTATCACCTTTTAAAGACAAAGCAGCAAAGCAGCGGACTGCCGGCGGCTTCCTCCAGAAAGCTTTTTGGCAGCCTGCTTTCCCTCAGCTTTCCGCTGACCTGCAACTCCCTCTCCATTACACTGCTGCAGAGTCTGGAAAATATTTTAATTCCGATGATGCTGACCAGGTTTTACTGCAATCAGCACTATTCGGTAGAAGTATATGGTATCCTGACAGGAATGGCGATTCCCTTTATCAACTTTCCGTCCAGCATCACCAACTCCATCTCTGTGATGCTTCTGCCGAAAGTATCAGCTGCGACAGCGGAACAGGATTACCGCACATTACACAGGGCCACCAAATACTCCCTTTCCTTTTGCTTTCTGCTGGGGATCGTAAGTTTCTTTTTATTTTTTACTCTGGGGCCATCTATCGGACTGATCGTATTCCACAGCAAAGAGGCCGGCATGTTCCTGAGGATGCTCTCCTTTTTGTGTCCGGTGCTCTATCTTTCCGGAACCCTGTCCAGTATCCTGAACGGTCTTGGGAAGACCAAAACCACGCTGTTTAACAATTCGGTCTCCCTCCTGCTCAGGATCTCTTTTATCGTATTTGTGGTCCCAATGGTGGGGATCAACGGATATCTCTGGGGACTGATGGCAAGCACTCTTCTGGTGGTCATCATGCATTACCGGAAAATAAAATGAACTCCATACAGCTCCGGGCTTTTTAAAGCGCACAAAAAAGGAAGCTCTTTTTTTGCTAACACCTGATAAGGAAGTAATTTAGGAAGTATTAACTGTACTGAATCATCTGGCATTGCAAAGGCACCGTGAAAAAAATCCGATGAATCGAAAGAAATTCGTATTCATCGGATTTTTGCTATCAATTATTTGCTCCGTTTTGATACTTTCAAAGCCTCCGCCCTTTCAGTCGGGATTGCGTTTTAACGCATATGCGGCTTACATGTTTTAACGTTTTCTTTTCAGCTTCAGCGCCAGTACTGCGCCGCCGGATACAATCAGCAGAGCAACCCATAAGAAGATATTGCTGGTATCACCTGTCTGCGGAGAGTCTGTATCCGCTTTAGACAGCTTGTCGTTATCTCCGGAGGTTTCAGTACCGCCGGTTGCCGGAATTTCAACAGCCGCTTTCTCATAGCCGCAAACAGAGCATTCCTCATGCTTGATGCCCTTGCCGGTAGCCGTAGCTTCCTTATCGATAGCCCACTGGAATGTGTGAGCCGCTGCAGTATTTTTTTCACCACAGCCTGTGCATTCCTTCCAATGACTATTTTTATCATTCTTCCACTCATTTTCCCAGTTGTGCGATAATACCACTGACTTACCTTTTACCGCGTTATAATGAGCTATATCTTTCGGAGTAAATGTCCATCCGTACGCAGTTCCGCATGCCACAATCTGACTTGCATTATCCCAAGCGAACGTACCCTCAACTTCAGCGCCTAGTGCATTTTTCATCGTGCCTGACAGGGTAACTTCCGACAGAGCCACACCGCTGTTCACGGTGTTAACGGTGGGACTGCCGGTGGGATTACCTTTCACGATGCTGTATCGGCGGGAAACGTAGCAGTATGTCTTGGTATCCGGGTTGTATCCGTTCACAACGAAGGAATATACCCCCGGTTCTGTCGGAGCAATTTTTCTGATCTCCTCCGCAGTCAGTTCACTGCTCTTTTTATTATACAAGTGTGTTCCGGTAAAGGAGCTTCCCTCATCTACCGCATGGAAATGAACGGTAAACTCCGTAATGCTGTCTTGGCTATTTTTACCTTGTGTATATAATGTGGTCAGATTCCGTTCTGTCGGAACGATACCTTTTCCGCTGTACTCATACTCTTGACGGTCTTCAAAGCTCTTCAGAGGTTCTTTATCCCCTTTCAGATACATATCTACTTCGGTCAGTCCTTCTTCATGACAGGTAACATAAAGTACTATTGTATCTTTCGGCTTCCAATTTGTACCTACGGTGCAGAACCGGTAGTTCGGATTTTTCAGTTTCATTTCAACTCGGATACTGTGCGGATTTCCGTTTGCATCTTTCGTCGGGTGTATCGGCAATGTATCTGTCATAATGATATTGCCACTGACATCGTTTGTATAGGTATATTCCACATCTCCATCTTTTCCCATACCTGGGGTTAGGTAGATTGGTCGTCTAGAAGTATCTGCTTCATAAGTGCCGTTTGGACCTTTTTTTGTCGGATAAAACCCTAGCAGCTCGCTGATTTTTGGCGCTGTGCCGTCTGCATTCAAGGCATATTCAATGTACGGGAGGCCATCCTTGTTAGTTTCGTTCGGTGTCCCGTAGATGATTGATAACGGTGTGACTGTAGCCTTAGCGCTAATAAAGGCTTTTTCAGTATTATTGATAACAATATAGCAAGTTATAGTTGCATCGCCAGTTCCTTTAACGACTAAATTATTATCTTTAACAGATAAAACATCTTCATTACTGCTGCGATATTTTACCATATCGCCACTTGGAAGCTTTTTCGCATTAAAGAGTTTCAACAATGAAATGTCTGTTCCATATTCAACGGTTGCTTTATTGTGTTTTTGCAATGCATATTTGCTATCTGATACTTCAGAAAAATCCGTTGAAGGAAATCCATTGTATTGAATATAAAAACTATTTGTTGAACTTTTAATGTTTTGATTTGAGCAAATTCCCCCTACTGTTGCGTTTTGAGTTTCATTGCAAATTATTTCCACATCGGCAAACGTATTAGAAATTTCTGTTGATGCTACACCCGATCCGCAAACGCTGCCAAGTTTTAAGCTGGTCGGGGGGGTTTCAATTTTTGTAGTATCTATTTTAACATTGGATGCCAGGCAGTTTTCAATCTTTCCTGTAACATTAGCACCCGAGCCTGCCCAGAGACCACCAGCAGTTTTATTGTTTGCAGTATTTCCAATCAGTGCTATATTCGTATTTAATACTGCGTTATTTTTGAGGTTTACAGATATAGTGCCACCGTAGACAGTACCCTCAATGCCACCGGCATTTAATGTAGCATTGATTTGACAATCTGATACAATGCAATTTTCGATGAAGCTTTCCCAAGTACCGGCATAGTTACCCCCACTAATACCGCCTACATTTTCAGTTCCATTAATTTCACAATTAGTCACTGTACAATTCTTGATGGAACTTCCATATTGCATTCCGCAAACACCACCTGCCCCACGGCTTTCAGCAGTAATTTTACTGTCAGAAACTGAGCAATTTAGGATCTGTGCATCGGTATCTGCGTTGCCGCAAATTAACCCAGCTTTATCACCATTATTGTTGCCGCCATCTGGAGTTTTAATTGCTTTAACAGTAGTATTTTTCACCACGCAGTTCTCAACTATTCCGCCACTAAGCCAAGCAGTAATAGAACCCACATGCCCTTTTACTGCATAAAACCGACAGCCATCAATGGTTACATTAGAAATTGTTCCATGGAGTGCACCAGTAACGCCTCCTGTTGTTCTTCCATCCATCTTGCCTGATACAACTGTATAATTTTCATTAAAAATACAATTTTTGAGTGTGAAATTTTTTGCCACACCATCTCTCTGTGTATTATTGGCTCCAATTTTCCCGAATAGCCCTACGGAAGTAGTCTGATTTCCGGTTCTAATATTGCAAATTGAATGTCCATCTCCATCAAAAATGCCAGAAAAATAGTGGGCTAAAGAAGTAGCCTGGGCTGATTCCTTACCTATTGCAATCCATCCGGCTCCATCATTATAAAAAGCGCCGTTTTCTTCAAAATCGGAGTCATTAAAAACGATATCGTTTGCAAGTTTAAAGTAGCCAGTTATTGATGTTTTTCCATTTTCAGTGTGAGTATGTGTTCTGATTTTATCTAAATCAGCAGGTGTTGAAATTAAATGTGGTTTATCCTGCGAACAATCGACACACTCCTCCCATGAACTGTTATCCGAGAGCTTTGATGCCCTGGTCATCATATCCGCTGCTTTATCCCCTTCCGCAAAAACTGTAGCAGGAAACATAGTCAGCAAAATTGTGATCGCCAGCATAAGCGCCAGCAACTCACTTTGCTTTGCTCGTTTCATAATTGACCTTTCCTTTCTTCAAAAATATTTATAAACCTTTTTATTCTTGTTTTTGCTTATACGTAGTGTACGTGTAGCATAGAAATCGCATTTTTCAATGCTTTTAGGGAAATTCACTTACCGTTCTTCCCGGAAATAGTTTGTCCCGCAGGATGCCGGCTGATTATTTTCTTTTGACTGCCTGACAGAGGAAATTACAAGTACAAGCGCCGTGATCACGAATGGGAGCATATCATAAAATGCATTCGGTATACTGATGATGCTCTTCGGCACATAGTATTTCAAAACACTGAAACAGCCGAAAGCCAGTGATCCATAGATCGCTTTTACCGGACTCCACGATGCAAAGATAACTAGTGCAACAGAGATCCACCCCAATCCATTGACACAGTTGCTGATCCATACACCTCCGCAGATGATCATGGCAGAATAGGCTCCTCCGATACCGCAGATCCCTCCGCCGATCAGTACATTGATATACTTTGCACGGATAACCCTGATTCCGGCTGCATCGGCAGCACCAGGATTTTCTCCCACTGCCCGGACATTGAGCCCGGTTTTTGTTTTCTGCAGATAGTACCAGCAGATCACAGCTGTCACAATACCGATATATACAAAGATATTGTAGGAAAACAGCAGTTTCCCCAACACCGGGATATCACTCAGCACAGGGATATGCAGATTTGCAATCTGTGCAGAAATGTGTTCCGGAAGTTTTAATGACTGAGTGGCAGAATGATTCAGCATATATTCGCCGATAAAATTTGCAAGTCCCACGCCAAAAATAGTCAATGTAAGCCCCGTTACATTCTGATCCGCCATAAACGTAATCGTCAGGACCGCATAGATCAGTGCCGCCGCCACCCCGGCAGCGAACGCAGCCAGAAGAGCAAGCACAACATTATCCGTCTGATACCCGACCATAAATCCTGCACATGCACCTATCGACATCATACCTTCTACACCCAGATTCAGATGTCCGACCTTTTCGTTCATGATCTCACCGACAGTGCCAAACAGCAGAGGCGTGCCGGCCAGCACTGCTGCCACAAACAGATTCAATACCGTACTCATTTCCCGGCACCTCCTTTTCTTCCGACAAATTTATAACGCACAAAAAACTCACATCCGAGAACAAAAAACAGGATGATCCCCTGAAGAACATCAGCCGAATAGCTGGAAAGCCCATAGGTGGACTGCATAACGCTGCTTCCCTTTTCCAGAATACTGAACAGGAAAGACACGATCACGATTGCAGCCGGATTCAGACGGGCCAGCCACGCTACGATGATCGCCGTAAATCCGACTCCTCCTGCCACAGAGGTTGCCAATGTCATGTCGGAGCCCGTTGCCTGCACCATACCCGCAATACCGCAGATAGCACCACTGAGAAACATGGTCCGCAGCATCATACGCTTTACCGGAATCCCTGCATATTTGGCCGTAGCATGACTGTCTCCCACTACGGAGATCTCATACCCCTGCTTCGTATATTTCAGATAAATATAGACGATCGCGGTGAGCAACAAAGCAATGATCCAGCCGGCCTGGACGCCCAGAACTGAATCCAGCTGTGCGTTGAGATCAAACCTTGCGATCTTGGGAAATCCGGAGGAGGCCGGATCTTTCCACGGGCCGTCCCTCAGATATACGATCACATTCAGAGCGATGTAATTCAGCATCAGAGTAAACAATGTTTCATTGGTATTGAACTTTGCCTTGAAAAACGCCGGTATCAAGCCGAACAGCCCTCCTCCGATCACACTGAATATAAACATAATGATCAGCAGAAGGACATGAGGCATCGCATTTTGATACAGTGCAAAATAGGTGGCAAAAATTGCTCCCATGATGATCTGCCCCTCTGCCCCGATATTCCAGAATCTCATCTTAAATGCCATGGTAACGCCCAGGGAAGAGATCAGCAGCGGTATCATAATGCGGATCGTAGCCTGGACCGCCATCTCACTCCGGAAGGCTCCGCTTATAATTGTCTGATACACAGTAAATGGGTTAAAACCGATGATCAGGAGGAAGATTCCTCCTGCCAGCAGGGCAAGCAGCACGGAAGCAGCGCGCAGGATCATGGTCTTTTCCCGGGAAAGCTCCGCCCGCTTCACTGTACGCAGCAGCGGTTTCCTTCCTGTCTTCTTACTTGCTTCCATCTGTGCTCTCCTCCTTCTCCTCTTTCGTTCCTTTTACTCCTGTCATAAGCAGGCCGACTTCTTCTTTTGTCGTTTTTCTCGCATCTACGATGCCGGAGACTTCTCCGTGACAGAGTACCAAAATACGGTCGCTGATAGATAAGAGCACATCCAGGTCTTCTCCCACCAGCAGCACCGCCACACCCTTTTTCTTCTGCTCATTGAGCAGGTCATATACAGTATAGGAAGAATTGATATCCAGTCCGCGGACCGGGTATGCCGTAAGGAGTACATTCGGCTCTGCAATAATCTCTCTTCCCAGAAGTACTTTCTGTACGTTTCCTCCGGACAGCATCCGCACCGGCGTATCCACACTCGGAGTCAGGATGCCCAGTTCCTTCACCATTTTCTCCGCCATCTTTCTCGGAGTTTTCCGATCTATAAAAATACCTTGCTGATCCTGATAGTGTTTCAGGAGGACGTTGTCCACCATCCCCATAGACGCCACCAGTCCCATGCCAAGCCGGTCTTCCGGTACAAAAGAAATACGAATGCCGCGGCTTCGGATATCCTTAAACGTCATACCCACCAGTTCTTCTTCTCTGTGAACGATGCTTCCTTCTTTGATCTCCGTGAGCCCCGTGATCGCTTCACACAGCTCTTTTTGGCCGCTTCCGGCGATTCCCGCCACTCCTAAGATCTCACCTTCCATCAGTTCAAAATTCACATTGGTAAGACCCGGTGTGCCGTCCGGACGTTCGACGTTCAGATTGCGAATGACGATTTCAGGAACTGCATCGGCCTTCCTTTCGGGACGGTCGATCTCCAGTGTCACCGGACGTCCCACCATCAGCTCTGTCAGCTTTTTCTCATCACTGTCTTTTGTGTCCACGGTCCCGATGCTCTCCCCTTTTCGAAGGATCTCAACACGGTCGCTGATAGCCAGCACCTCATTTAATTTATGGGTAATGATGACGATGGCACAGCCCTGCTCTTTCATTCTCCGAAGGATCGCAAACAGTTTTTCTGTCTCCTGGGGTGTCAGCACCGCCGTCGGCTCATCCAGGATCAGGATGCTCGCTCCCCTGTATAAGACTTTCAGGATTTCCACAGTCTGTTTTTCACTGACCGACATATTATAGATCTTCTTTTCCGGATCCACCTCCAGGCCAAATTTTGAACTGATCTCTTCGATCTTCGCTTTCAGTTCTTTCGGACGGATTCTCTTTTCTTTTGTCCCAAGCACAATGTTATCCATCGCACTGTGCACATCCACCAGCTTAAAATGCTGGTGGATCATGCCGATCCCCAGGCCGATCGCATCCGTCGGAGAATTGATGGAAACTTCCTGTCCTCCGATCCTGATGGTTCCGGCATCCGGGTGGTAGATCCCGGAGAGCATATTCATCAGAGTCGTCTTTCCCGAACCGTTCTCTCCGAGAAGGGCAAGGATTTCACCATATTTTACATCCAGATCTACGTTATTGTTTGCCACAACACTCCCAAAAGTCTTTCGGATGCCTTTGCACTCTATGGCATATGTATCCTTCTTCTCCTGTGCCATTTCATCACCTCGTATCATGTGTTTTCTGCCTCTCTTCTTTCATTAAGTTCCAAGAAAGAAGGGCACTGCCTTCTGTTTCAGAATATACAATGCCCTTCTCATTCATCCATGTCTCTCATGGAAATTTCTGCTGTGCTGCTTATTTTACAACGATGTTTTTGAAGTACCAGTTGATTTTTCCTTTGATGTCTTCGTCGCTTAAAGTCTCACCCTTTTTGCCGACCTTCTTGCCGTCGTTGGTCTCGATGACACCGTCAAATACATTGAAATCGCCGGAAAGCATCTTTTCTTTTGCCTCCTCGATCTTCTTTTCTGTACCTGGAGCGATCAGTTTCTTGTTAAGCGGAGCAATGTCAACCAATCCCTCTTTCATGCCGCCGTAGTAAACTTCCGGCTTCCATGTTCCGTCGATGAGCTCCTGAACTGCTTCTGTATAGTAAGCACCCCAGTTCCAAATAGTAGAAGTCAGCGTAGCTTTCGGAGCATCTTTTGTCATATCAGAGTTATATCCAACACCCCATACACCTGCTTTTTCCGCTTCCAGCTGTGGGTTCGGCGTATCACAGTGCTGTCCGATCACGTCACAGCCCTGAGAGATCAGAGCTTTTGCCGCATTTGTCTCTTCATTCGGGTTAAACCAGCTGTTTGTAACTTTTACATATACCTTTGCCTTTTTATTAACAGAGTAAATACCCATGGCAAATGCATCTACGCCCCCGGTAACCTCGGCATTGTCCTTGCCCATAGCGGCAACATATCCGATCTTGTTGCTCTTTGTTTTAAGGCCTGCCGCGATACCGCTTAAATATCTTGCCTGATAAATTCTTCCGAAATAGTTGTTAAAGTTGGAATCATTCTTCTTATATCCGGTTCCGTGAGAGAATGCTACATCAGGATACTCTTTTGCCATAGCTTCCATCGTGTCCATATAGCCCCAGCTTGTACCAAAGATCACATTGCAACCGTCTTCGATGCACTCTTTGATCGCAGTCTCTGTCTTGGTCGGGTCTGTGTCTGTGATATTGGTCTTTCTCACGATCTGGCTGTCTTTCAGACCAAGTTTCTTCTGCATCGCTATGATGCCCTGATCATGTGTATATGTATACCCTGACCCCTCTGAAGGATCAGAGATATGAATCACCCCGATCTTCAGATCTTTCTTTGCAATCTTGAACTGTTTTTTCTCCTCCTTCTTGTCGCTTGTAGTCTTTTTAGAGCCGCAGCCTGTCATCAATCCCAAGACAAGCACTAACGACAAAATAATGCCAGTGACTTTCAAAACTTTTTTCTTCATAAACCTTCCTCCTTCTGCCTGGCTTCCGTCTTGTGCACGGATGCCAAAACTGCGCCTGCGCGCATTAAATGATATTAAAATTATAACAAAAGTGCCTGTCCACTGCAAGGTACTTTTGCCTGCCTATTCAGGCCTCAAATGGCGAGCAATATGATCCCCGAATCAGTTTTCTGTTGCTCATTATAAACTTTCCTTATGCATCAAAAAATCCGGCGAAAACAGCCTCTTAAAGCTGCTCACACCGGATCTTGCTATTTTATACTCATATCCCGCACATATCAGCGGATACGGTCGGGAAATCCCACTTTGTGCTGTACCTTTCTCAATGTCTTCGTCGCATAGTAAGAAGCCTTTTCCCCATTATCTTTTATAATCTTATTCAAATAATCTTTATTCTTCATGATATCGTTATAGCGCTCCTGAATCGGCCGCAGTTCTTCTACAACCGTCTCTCCGACCCGCTCTTTCAGCCTGCCGTATCCCATGCCATCAAATTCAGCCACTGCTTCCTCGGGTTTCTTCCCATTGATCGCACAGTAGATATCCAGCAGGTTTTTGATGCCAGGCTTCTGTTCAGAATATGCAATGCATGCCTCGGAGTCTGTCACCGCCTTCTTAAACTTTCTCATAATTGTGTCCGGGTCGTCCAAAAGCAGTATATGCGCATTGGCATTCTCGTCAGATTTGGACATCTTTTTCTCCGGCTCCTGGAGGCTCATGATCTTCTGTCCGACTTTGCCGATGTATGCTTCCGGAATCGTGAAGACATCACCGTAAATCTTGTTGAATCTTTCTGCAATATCTCTGGTGATCTCCAGATGCTGCGTCTGATCTTTCCCCACAGGTACCACATCGGACTGAAACAGCAAAATGTCTGCCGCCATCAGTACCGGGTAAGTGAAAAGTCCTGTGTTGATATTTTCCGGATGCTTCTGAGACTTATCTTTAAACTGGGTCATCCGGTTCATTTCCCCCATATAGGTAAAGCAGTTTAAGATCCACATGAGTTCAGCGTGTGCCGAAACGTGTGACTGGTAATAAATACAGTTTTCCACCGGATCAAGTCCTGCCGCTATATAGAGTGCCAAAAGGCTCCTGGCCCTTTTTCTAAGTTCCGAAGGCTCCTGTCTTACTGTGATGGAATGCATGTCCACAACACTGTAAAAACACATATACTGATCCTTATCAATGTCCACCCAGTTTTTTAATGCTCCCAGGTAATTGCCCAATGTAATAGTACCGGTGGCCTGCATGCCACTGAATAATGATTTCTTTCCGTCTAACATCTGTCGTTCCTTTCTTCCATAAATTTTCTCTGGATTCATCATATCATATTGCAGGGAAGTTTCCAAACGTTCAGCGCAATCTTTTCACAGAACTTCTCAGTCAAGTCCGAAAAATCCTGTTTTAAAATCTTTAGTTCCAGTTTGTGTTACCTCCATATTTCTATTTATGTATTCCTAAAATATTATAGACTTACTGCCGTTAAGCAGCAGAATATGTATATTTATGTGGGTTCCCTTTTCAGTGGTAGATATAGTTCTTGTGTATTCGATTTCTTTTCCGAGTACCTGTTCCTGGGTAGACCCTTTCCCATCCGTAACATTTGCAGAAAAAGAGACGGGTAGCTGAGTAACCCGTCTCATAATCGCCTGTGTTTCAGTGCCTCTTAACCCGCATAAAAATTTACTATTTATAACAATATTGTTTTTGATTTACCATCTTCTCATGTGACAAAGAATCTGCTTCTACAGACGTTTAACATGACTAATCCCAATGAATATCTTCATGCAAAATTGCAGCACTTTTATTTGCTTTTGCCTCTGCGATTGCTTCAATCTTATCCGGCTCAGGATTCACTTCCGAAATAGATTTCAAAATCACCTTGTAAATTGTATCTATATGCTTTTCCTCTCGACTTTGTCTCATGTATTGTTATTATATAGTTTTCGAACGTTTTTAGTAAAAGAAACGGCCCAAACCTATAAAATCATAGTTTGAGCCGTTTCTTACGATAAGCTGATGACGGGAGTTGAACCCGTGACCTCCTCACTACCAATGAGGTGCGCTACCACCTGTGCCACATCAGCAAGACCGTTATTAAATTTATCATACCGATCGATTCTTGTCAATAATTTTTCATATTTTTATATAAAATTCTTCCTGATCATTCAATCTCAGACAGCCAAGATTTTCACCATAGGCGGCCCCGCAGTCAATAGCGATCCTTTGATCCCATTTTGCGATATGAAATGCGGCAGCCTGCTTCCTGGCTTCTTCCGTCAAAGTCCCCGCATAATAAAGCAGTGCGCCTGTAGGCGTATGTCCAAAAATGACGGTATACGGACAGGAGAGGACGGCATTAAAAAACTCCCTGCGTGTCCACAGAAGAGTATCCCGGTCCATCTCTGAGAGCTTCTCCTCTGAATCTCCCAGTGCTGCATCAATGCCGGCATGAACCAAAAGATAACGCTTTCCTTCTACTGTGATCATCCGGTAAAGAGGGAGCTTTCGAACAAACTCGATACACTGCTCCTGTTCTTCTTTCGGAAACGACATAAGAGAAGCTAAAGTAACCCCTCCGCCGTTAAAAAGCCACGTCTCATACCATGATTCCTCGTCATCCATAGTTCTTAGGAACATGTCTTCATGGTTTCCCATGAGAAGTTCCATATTCGGCTGTTCCCTTATATATTCCAGCAGCTGGATGCCGTCCGGCCCACGGTCCACCACATCTCCGATAATAAATAATTTATCCTCTGAAGAGAACCGGATCTTCTCCAGCATCTCAAAAAAAGCCCGGCTCTGGCCGTGAATATCGGACAACACATAAACATTCTGCATGTATACTCCCCCTCCGGGTGATTAACTTTCTTCCCCTAATTTTCTGCGGATCCTCTGAATCGCATTGTCGATGGACTTTTTCGGTTTGTCCAGTTTTACGGCAATCTCCACATAATTTTCTCCGCTCAGATAAAGTTCCATCACATCTTTCTCAAAGCCGCTGAGCTTTGTCTCAATTTTCTTATAGTAGTTAGAGATGTTTTCCTTTTGTATCAGAACCTGTTCCGGATTCGTGTCTTCTTCCATAAACTGGTCTTCCTCCCCCTGTTCATTAAACAGTGAGATATAGTTGTTCAATGGACCGTGTTTCTTTCTCTTGGAAGCCGTCACCGTCGTATAAATCTGCCGTTTTACACAAAGTGATGCAAATGTGGAAAATGAAGCGTTCTTTTCGTTGTCATAATTTTTTACAGCTTTAAAAAGACCGATCATCCCTTCCTGGATCAAGTCCTCCTCATCGGCCCCGGCCAGAAAGAACTTCCTGGATTCCCTGCGCACCAGTCCCCCATACCGGTTCAGCAGAAAATCCATCGCCTGATCGTCACCGCTTTTTATCTCATTTAACAGGTCCCTGTCAGAATAATGTTCAAAGTCTTTCATAGTTCCCCTATTTTAAAAGTCTCTGCCTCACGATCTCATAAGCCAGCACGCCGGCTGCAACCGATGCGTTCAGAGAATCAATATCGCCGTTCATCGGAATAGAAGCGGTATAATCACACTTCTCCTTCACAAGGCGGCTGACACCGCTGCCCTCATTTCCGATGACCAGTCCTATAGGACCGGTTAAATTCTGGCGGTACATGATGTCTCCATCCATATCGGCACAGACAAACCATAACCCCCGCTCCTTCAGTTCTTCCATCGTCTTTGACAAGTTGGTCACTTTCACCACCGGGGTATAATTAAGCGCTCCTGCGGATGTTTTTGCCACCGTCGGGGTCAGTCCCACTGCCCTTCTTTTAGGAATGATGACGCCATGAGCCCCGGCAAGATTTGCTGTTCTTATAATAGCTCCCAGATTGTGAGGATCTTCAATACCGTCCAGAAGAATAAAAAACGGATCTTCGTTCTTCTCCTCTGCCCTGGCAAACAGATCTTCTATCTGTGCATATTCATAGGCCGCGGCCATTGCGACCACACCCTGGTGATGTTCCTTTGTAAGCTGATCCAAACGTTCTTTTTCTACAAAATTCAGAACTGCGTCTGTTTTTTTTGCCTCCCGGACGATCGTCCGGACAGGACCGTCCTGGCATCCGTCCAGAATATAGATCTTATCGATGGGCTTTCCCGCTCTCAGTGCCTCCAGCACCACATTTCTTCCCGCCAGCAGATATTCTTCGTAACTCATTCATTTTCTCCTACATCTAATCCTATTTTAATCAGCTCCACAGCCCGTGCCATCCTCCCGGATAAGTACAGATATCCGATCAGGGCTTCGATCCCTGTCGCCATCCGGTATTCCACGATCGAAGCATTTTTTGCGGCCGTAGCGGATTTGGCATTTCTGCCGCGCTTATAGACGGCTGTCTCTTCGTCTGTGAGCCTTTCTTTTATATTATCATAAACCCTGGCCTGAGTGGAAGCTTTTACCAAACTGCTGGACTTTTTGTGATATTTATTCACGCTCATGTTTCCTTCAGAGATAACCAGTGTCCGAACGGCGATCTCATAGACCGCATCTCCGATATAGGCGAGTCCGAGGGGTGAGTAAGTCTTAGGATCGATTTCAGGCAGGTCAAGCCCCTTTGTCATAAATTCAATTAAGCTCGTTTCCATTTTACGCCTTCTCTTGTATCCTTTAAAATAATCCCTTTTTCTAACAATTCATCCCTGATCTCATCTGCTCTGGCGAAATCTTTTTCTTTTCTCGCCTGCTGCCGTTCCTCGATCAGCCTTTCAATCTCTTCATCCAGAATTTCTTCTTCCTGCTTTGTCTCGATCCCGAGTACTCCGCACAGCGTTTCCATGATTTCCAGAAGCTTTGCCGCATAATCAGAGGATGACTCTTTTACGGTTGTATTGGCCAGCTTCACAAGTTCAAAGATAGCAGAAACGGCATCCGCCGTGTTGAAATCGTCTTCCATGGCTTCTTCAAATTTGCCGACCAGTTTTCCGGCTTCGTTAAGATGCTCTTCTTCCTCTTTGTTCACGGCTGATCCTGTCTTTTCCGCCTGATCCCTTACAAGTTCAATGGCTGTGAGAATACGGTCCAGTCCGTTCTTGGCAGATTCCACAAGCGTATCGCTGAAGTTCAGCGGATTGCGGTAATGTGCGCTCAGCATGAAAAACCGGATAACCTGCAGCGGATATTTTTCACTGATCTCTCTGACAGTAAAAAAGTTGCCGGCCGATTTGGACATCTTTTGATTGTCGATATTTAAGAACCCGTTGTGCATCCAGTAGTTTGCAAAACATTCGTCGTTGCATGCTTCACTCTGGGCAATTTCATTTTCGTGATGAGGAAAAATCAAGTCCTCTCCTCCCGCATGAATGTCAATCGTATCCCCGATATACTTTTTCGACATTTCGGAACATTCGATATGCCATCCCGGGCGGCCTTCTCCCCAAGGAGACGGCCATGCAATCTCACCTTCTTTTTTCGGCTTCCAAAGCACAAAATCAAGCGGATCTTGTTTGCCTTCTTCCCCGCGGACTTTAATATCCCTGTGGCCTGCCTCCAAGTCGTCAATGTTCTTTTTGGAAAGTTTTCCGTATCCGTCAAAAGAACGGGTTTTAAAGTAAACCGTACCATTTACTTCGTAGGCATGCCCTTTTTCGATCAAGGTCCCAATCATGCGGATCATTCCGTCAATCTCTTCTGTGGCTTTCGGCTGGTGGGTCGCCGGCTTTACATTTAGACCCTCCATATCTTTTTTGCACTCTTTGATGTAGCGCTCCGCGATTTCTGTGGCAGACACTCCTTCTTCATTGGCCTTTTTTATGATCTTATCGTCTACATCCGTAAAGTTAGAGACATAATTGACATCATATCCCTTGTATTCAAAATATCTGCGGACCGTGTCAAAAATGATCATCGGCCGTGCATTCCCGATATGAATGTAATTATAAACAGTCGGGCCGCACACGTACATGCCCACTTTCCCTGGATGTACCGGAACAAACTCCTCTTTTTGTCTTGTCAGTGTATTATAGATCTTCATTCTTTATCTCCTTTCGCAGCATCCTCTACACGTTTGCAGTGCTCCATAAATATATTGAGAGCACTTCTTAACTCAGCATTTTCCTTAGCCAGCTTCTCAATATCCATATCAACCGGATCCGGAAGGTCAATCTGGTTAAGTTCCAGACTCTGAATCCTGGTCCCGTCTCTCTTGATCACTCTGCCCGGCACTCCGACCACTGTCGAGTTGGGCGGCACATCGGAAACCACAACCGAACCTGCTCCTATCTTGGAATTCTTCCCAATCGTGATCGATCCTAGTACTTTCGCCCCGGCGCTGATCAAAACATTATCCTCAATGGTGGGATGGCGCTTCCCGGTTTCATTTCCGGTGCCTCCCAGCGTAACTCCCTGGTAAATGGTCACATTGTCGCCGATAATCGTAGTCTCGCCGATGACAACCCCATGTCCGTGGTCAATGAACAGCCCTTTTCCTATCTGTGCTCCCGGATGGATCTCAATTCCGGTCTTCCTGGCAATCTTTTGTGAAATCTTTCTGGCCTTATAAAAATTCCCTTCCTTATATAATTGGTGTGTGATCCGGTACCAATATAAAGCCCTGACATAAGGATAAAGATATACTTCCTTTTGGTTTTTAAGGGCCGGGTCCCGGTCCTTTATGATGTCAAACTGGCTTTTTGCAAACTCTCTAAAGCCCATACTTACCTCCAAACAAAAAAACTCCGTCTCAAAAAAAGAGACGAAGTTGTATCCGCGGTTCCACTCTTACTTAAAGTATCCTTAAGGATGCTTTCCCTTAACCTTCCGTTAACGCCGGCCACGTACAGGACTACTGCCGCTTCGCCCTGTCTGCTCCCAGAGGCATTCCCAACACATTTCCTAAAAACTGCTTTCAGCCGGTGACAGTTTCTCTCTGTTAGTTCCAGTGAAGGTACTCTTTCTGTTCTGCGCATTTCACTTACCATATAGTTTATGCGCTTTCCTTAAAAATGTCAACCGGGTTATTTGATATCCACTTGTTTAAAATGCATGACTCCGCCGGCCGCGGCAGCGATAAGAAATACGATTCCGGTTAATATCCCGGGAAGAAGTTCGGCATGTTGTACTCCGCTCTGTATGATCTGAGCCAGCATGTTGCTCGGCCAGTATTTTGACAGCTGCACCGTATGCCCCAAAAGTTTTGTGAGTCCCATATCCCCATATACTGCAATGATTCCAATAACGTCCAGCCCAATGATGGCAACTGGAAGGACAAATTGTGTCTTCCTTATTATAAATGCGGCCATAACATACAGAGATGTGATGCTGAGGACCAGAATATATTTTGTGAACAAAAAGCCTGCGGTATCGCTTATGACAGTCCCGCTCATATCCCCGGTTTTCCAGTAAAACATAGCAGTGATTCCCACAATTACAACGCTCGCCGCAAAATAAACCGTTGCCAGCAGGACGCTCACGATCCACTTGGAAGCAAAGATTTTATTTCTCTCATAATGCTTTGATGCCAGATTTTTAATGGTTCCACAGGTATATTCACTGCCTATGAACAGAGAGATAACGATCGCCAACAAAATCTGATAAGAGATATCTGTCCCCTGTATCCTTGAAATGACCGTCGTCTGCGTCCCTGCACCTCCGCCCATTTTTTCCACAAGATGATAAAGGAAATTCTCAGATCCCATCAGCAAAAGGAACAGGACCCCGCATACACGAAATGACGTTGATTTTAACAATTTATAAATATCTGCCCGAATTAAATTTAACATGCCGCACCTCCCACTGCTCTTAAAAAGTATTTTTCCAGATCCATATTTTCCACAAAGATTTCTTCTACCTGGATTCCTTCCTGCATAAGCACCTTATTGACTTTCCCCGGCTTTTCCAAAAATCCGTAGACCTTTAACTCTTCTTCTCCTACCATCTGGAATGCTTCTGCCGAAAAATGCTCTCTCATAACTTTGCACGCCTTCTCCCTCTGTTCCTTCGGCATCTTTACCGTAAGACTGGACTGACTCTGCCTGTTTAATTCTTCTTCCGTAAATTCCTGAATCAGCTCACCCTTATGGATGATACCGTATCTGGTAGCCAGTTTCGATAACTCTCCCAAAATATGGCTTGATATCAAAACCGTGATATGATGTTCCTGATTCAGCTCCTGGATCAATTCTCTGATCTCACGGATTCCTACCGGATCAAGCCCGTTGGTAGGTTCATCCAGGATTAAAAATTCCGGATCGCCCAAAAGTGCAATGGCGATCGCCAGCCTCTGCTTCATGCCAAGGGAGAAATTTTTCACCTTCTTCTTTTTGGTATCTGCAAGCCCCACCTTTATGAGGACTTCCTCAATCTTTTTCGGATCTTTCAGTCCCCTGAGCTTCATCTCCACCATGAGATTTTCTCTGGCCGTCATACCGGGAATCAGCGCCGGATATTCAATCACTGTCCCGATCTTTTCCCTTGCCTTGACCAGATCATAGGAACCGAACAGGGAAAGCCTGCCGGAAGAGGGTTTGGCCAATCCTGCCATCATCCGGATCATGGTGGTCTTCCCTGCACCGTTCTCTCCGATAAATCCGTAAATATCTCCCTTTTTTACTTCCATACTGACATTTCTCACTGCTATTTGTTTTCCAAAGGATTTTGTAATCTCCTCTGCATTCACAATCGTGTCCATAGAATCCTCCTTGTACCATCGTATTATTGTACTGATCTTTTAATACAATAATACGATGGTACAAATAATTTGTCAATAAAAAAGACATGAAAAAATTTCTTTTTCATGCCTTTTCTCTGCTATGAAGACGCTGACGCCGTTTGCTTCACCGTCTGCCGGATGCTGTTTCCTATCGCCGCAGCCAGTATCATTTTCACCAGGTCCCCCGGCAAATACGGGATGACTCCGGCCATGAGGCCCTGGAGCGGTGTAAGGTTCATCTGCGAACAGAGCCAAACAGTCCCGAACAGATATGCCGCCAGCGTTCCGATCACCATTCCCGCAAATTGTATGGTTCTTTTTCCTCCGGAATGATCCGCTGCAAATCCACAGACTGCAGCCGTCAATACGAATCCGATCAAATATCCTCCCGTAGGGCCGGCAAGCTTAGACAGGCCCCCCGTAAATCCTGAAAAAACCGGGAGTCCCGCTGTGCCAAGCAGCAGATAGATCACATAACTCACAGTGCCGGATTTGCACCCAAGTACAAATGCCGTCAAATAAATAACCAGATTTGTGAGTGAAATGGGAATCGGTGTAAACGGCAGCGGAACAGAAAGCGGTCCCGCAACGCACATGAGTGCCGACATCAGTCCTATGAGTGTCATCTGCCTTGTTTCTAGTTTCTTCATAGTCATTCTCCTCCTTATGTCAATGAAAATCCAAGCTGTGAAAACATCTTTCTGTCGTCTTCCACCCTGTTGCCGGATGTAGTGAGCATATCACCAGTGATCGCTCCGTTGGCCCCGGAACAAAACGCCTCTCTTCCGCAGTCTTCCATCAAATTCCGCCCTGCCGCCAGACGGATTTCTGCCTTGGGATTTAAGAGCCGGAACACTGCAACTGCCCTCAGTATTTCCTCTTCGCCGAGTCTTTTTCTGCCTTCCAGAGGAGTTCCTTCAATCGGCGTAAGAACATTGATCGGAATAGAATCAACTCCGAGTCCTGCGAGTTCAAGGGCCAAAGACAGCCTGTCCTCCTCTGTCTCACCCATTCCGATGATCCCGCCGGAACAGATCTCAAGGCCTGCTTTCTTTGCCCTCTCAATATTTGAGATCTTGTCAACATATGTATGAGTCGTGCAGATCTCAGAGAAAAAACGTCTTGATGTTTCTAAATTACAGTGATATCGTGTGACTCCATTTCTTTTCAGATCTAAAAAAGCTTCATAAGACAGAAACCCGTGAGATGCACAAAGGGAAACACTGCACTGTTCATACATAGCACGATAGGCCTTTAAAGCTCTTGAAAAATCTTCTCCCTCAAGAGATTTTCCGGCTGTCACGATAGAGTACCTGTGTATTCCTTTTCTTTCCTGCATCCGGCAGTCCTTCAAAATCTCTTCGGCCGGAAGAAATGCATATTCGTCCGCCTGAGTCCGGTGATGGGATGACTGTGCACAAAACCTGCAGTCCTCGCTGCACTTTCCGCTTTTCCCATTGATGATCGTACAGAGATCGCCGTGGTCTTTGCAAAAATTCTTTCTGATCCTGTCTGCCGACCGGCACAGCATCTCAAGATCCGCATCCAGCAAAAACAATACATCTTCTATTTTGGTCTGTCCCTGTTCTCCTGAAAGGATCTGTCTTGTAAATTCCTCCAGCATATAAACTCCTTTCTCTTTCCCGCTTCGTTAATGAAGTATACGCTATGAATTCCAAATTGTCAACCACAATAATTATATAGGTTTACAATTTAGTTAAATGAAAACGTGCGCTGCATAATGACGCACGTCTCAGATTCTATTTTATTCTTCCTCTTCAAGGATGCCTAATTCCTTAATCCGTTCCTCAATCTTTTTCATAGATTCCTCATAGGTAAGTCCGTCTTCCGTATCTTTTTCCTGTACATCGGCACGCTTTTCCAGCAATTCGTCGATATCTTTACTGTATGGATTATTGTCTGTCACTCTTGTTAAAAGTCCCATGCATCTTCCTCCCTGCTTGCTTCTCTCCCTTTTCGCTGACCTTTATTTTATTCATTTTATCCGTTTCTTGTCAATATATTCTTATGAGAAATTTGACTTTCCGCTCAAAAAATTGTACCATGACATTGCATCAGCAAAGAAGAAAGGGGTGTTTGATATGAAAACCTATAAAATATTGTTAGATTCCATAGACAAAGTAAAAGACTTTGTCAACTTGATCAACCGGTTTAAATCCGAGATAGATTTAGCGTCCGGCCGCTATGTTGTCGATGCAAAATCCATTATGGGCATTTTCAGCCTGGAATTGTCCAAACCGCTGCTCCTCACCGTTTACGGCGAAGACGAACTGGAAGACATTGAAAATGCATTAGAGCCATTTATTTTAAACTAAAAGGAAATGCCGTATCCCCGTTTTATTCTCTGGGGTACGGCGCTTTTTTATGAGTTTTTTACCACTATTTCCGTCACGCTTTGAAATGCGTTCCTCCACGGCTGCTCCCCATACTGTACTTTGGATATGCAAAATAAGGCTTCAATTCCTTGGCATAGTAGGCGCCTCCCAATATATCATACTTTCCATCGGCCAGATCCTGTATAAAGGTATCTGATGTGGTCGAAACATATTCGTACTCCCAGTTCGTATATTTTGCGATCTCGTTCAGATAATCCGGCGTCAGCCCGGTATAATTTCCGTATTTATCTTTTTCGCATATCCCCTTTTTCTGATCATCACTGTCTCTATTCCGTTCTCTTCATTTTAAAGCTTTTCTCTCTTTCTGAGAACAAAGTGGGCAAGCCCACTTCAACGCCCCAACCCCTCACTCTTTGAGGGGCTTGACAACTTTGCGTGCCAGATGCAATTTGCCGCAGGCAAATAATTTCCTTACGCATCTGTGCACAACCCACGGAGCGTTTTTATTTCATAGGGAAGGTCATAGAACTTTCCTATGAAACAAGAAAAAGGGAGCCGATTCCCAAAATAAAATTAGGATTCGGCTCCTTTTGTCATCAACTTATAATATCCGCACTCTCACTCTTATGGCTTTCAGCAGCTGGATCAGCGGAAGATTTGCCAGTGCCAGTCCATATACGGTAAACAGCTGCTGAATATTCAGTGTCTGGACTTTAAACAATGTATGAAGCGAAGGTATAGTCATTACACATGTCATCAGAATTACTCCAAGTATAAATGCACCGATCAGATACATATTGTCGAAAAATTTTCTTGTAAACAGCACCGGATGATTTGACTTGCAGTTAAAGCCGTGCACCAGCCTCGACATACAGAGCGTTCCAAATGCCATTGTGCTTGCCAGAAGAGCATTTTGTTCCCGGTATCCGATCATAAATCCGATCATCGTCATGACTCCGATCACAAATCCTTCGATCCCGATATTAACCAAGAAATCTTTTGTGAGTATAGATTCGTTCACAGGCCTCGGTTTCTCTTCCATCACCTTGTCGGTGTGGGGTTCCAGTCCGAGTGCGATGGCCGGAAGGCTGTCTGTCAGCAGGTTGATAAACAGTAAATGCACCGGAGCAAACGGAACCGGAAGTGCAGCGATAGACGCATAAAGCACCGCAAGGATTCCCGCAAAGTTTCCCGACAGCAGGAACTGGATCGCATTCTTTATGTTTCTGTACAAATTCCTTCCGTTTTCCACTGCCTTTACGATGGTCGCAAAGTTATCGTCTGTAAGCACCATTGAGGAAGCGTCCTTGGAGACTTCACTTCCCGTGATCCCCATTGCCACACCGATGTCTGCCTGCTTGAGCGCCGGTGCGTCGTTGACCCCGTCACCTGTCATAGAGACGATATTGCCTTTTCTCTGCCATGTCTGTACGATCCGGATCTTGTGTTCCGGCGAAACTCTCGCGTAAACAGAAATCCCTTCCACAAATTTTTCAAGCTCCTGATCGGACATATGATCGATCTCAGAACCCTCACAGGCTTCGCTTTCATGTTTTAATATCCCAATGCGCTTCGCTATGGCAGCGGCAGTTACTTTGTGGTCTCCCGTAATCATAATCGGGCGTATCCCTGCCTGGATGCACTGCGCTACCGCAGACCTAGATTCATTTCTCGGAGGGTCCATCATGGAGATCAGTCCAAGGAAAGTATAGCCGTTTTCATCATCCGGCGTGAGCCGTTTCCCTTTTTCTATGGTCTTGTATGCGATTGCTAAAACTCTCAGGCCGTTCCGTGAAAATTCCTGGTTGCAGGCTTCAATCTGTTTTTTATCCCAGTTGGTAATCACTGTGGTTTTATCGCCTTTTTGAATAGATACCAGCCGGTTCAGAAGCACGTCCACAGCCCCTTTTGTTACCATGACATATCCGTTTTCCATGTCATGCACCGTAGACATTAGTTTCCGGTCACTGTCAAAGGGTATCTCCGCCACCCTCGGGTAGAAACACCGAACGCTCTCGGCTTTCCTTCCCAGCTTGTCCCCCAGATTGATCAGCGCAGTCTCCGTGGGATCTCCAATCTCCTCGCCGTTGACGTTCGTAGAGTCGTTGCAGAGCATACTGTAATCCAGCAGCTGTTTCTGGGCCGGTTTCTTCAGGTCAATATGGGCGGCAGGAATCCTGACACCTCCCACATAATAGTCTTCCACTGTCATCTTATTCTGCGTAAGCGTACCGGTCTTGTCGGAACAGATGACAGACACACTTCCCAGTCCTTCCACTGCCTGGAGTTTTCTGATGATCGCATGTTCCTTGGCCATCTTCTGTGTTCCGAAGGAGAGAACGATCGTCACGATGGAGCTTAACGCTTCCGGGATTGCCGCAACCGCCAATGCTACGGCAAACATAAATGCGTCTCCCATATCCTCGCCCCGGATGACACTGATCCCAAACAAGATTCCGCAGAATACCAGGATCAAAAGGGAGAGTTTTTGTCCGAACTGATCCAGATTGACCTGGAGAGGAGTCCTTTTTTCCTCTGTATTTTTCAGCATTCCCGCAATCTTTCCGACTTCCGTGTCCATTCCCACCCCTGTCACGAGGAATTTCCCTCTTCCATAGGTGACAAAACTTCCCGAATACACCATATTGGTCCGGTCTCCCAGCGGAACCTGGCTGATGATGATGCCGGCGGTCTTTTCTACGCCCAGGCTTTCCCCGGTCAGCGCACTCTCGTCCACTTTTAAGCTGGCTGATTCTAAGATTCTTCCGTCCGCGGGTATGGAATCCCCTGCCTCCAGGAGTATCTCATCTCCCACAGTCACTTCTCTGGACGGAATCTGTACGGTGATCCCGTCCCGGATCACCTTGGCCGTCGGTGCCGACAGCTGTTTTAAGCTGTTCAGGGATTGTTCTGCCTTCACGGTCTGAACGGTACCGAGGACGGCATTGACCGTGATGACGACCAAAATAACCGCGGTGCTCTCCACATCTCCCAGAAATCCTGATACAGTAGCTGCGATGATCAGAATAATAACGAGAAAGTCCTTAAACTGTTCGAGAAAGATCTGCAGTACACTTTTCTTTTTCCCTTCGACCAGTTCATTGTACCCATACTGTTTTTGATGTTCCGTGACCTGTGCAGCGCTCAAAGGTTCCATCGAGCCGTTCAGTCGCTTCCTGACTTCTTCTGCTGTCTGTTGGTAAAACTCTTTCATATTTCATCATTCTCCATTTCTATATGTATTTTCTTTCTTTTTCCGACGAAAAAAACAGCGAGACTTTTACTGCATCTTTCGTGCAATAAAAGTCTCGCTGTTTCATTACGATACGGATGAATTCTTCATCGAGATTGACGACACCGCAAACGATTTGCTCGCCAGCTACTCCCTTTTATTAAAGTTTATATTAGCGGATTCTCTTTGGCTTGTCAACTAATTGTTGTCGACTTTCCGGCTCGAATTTTGCCTTATAAATGCTTGCCCGTCACCTTGAGCCTTGCCATGGCCCTGGAAAGTGCGGCTTTGCTGTGATAGTACTCCTTCTGGCTTTCCTTCTGCCTGAGTCTTTCCTGGGCGCGCTCTTTTGCTTCCTCTGCCCGCCGGATATCAATTTCATCCGGCCATTCTACCGTGTCTGCCAGGAGAACGACGAACTCCGGCATGATCTCTACAAAGCCGTCGCCCACGGCTGCTTCTTTCCACTCACCGTTTACTTTGAACCTGAGTTCTCCTGTCTTCACCGCGGTCACCATGGACTCATGGTTGGGCAGGATGCCCTGTTCACCATCAATCGCCGGAAAGATCATCATCTCACATTCACCGTTATAAAACTTTCGGTCACTGGCCGTAATCTCCAGATAAAAGGTCTTTCCCATGCTCATCCCTCTTTCTTACGCTTCCTTGGCCGTTTCGCTCTTTGCCTTCTCAATGACTTCATCGATTGTTCCCACCATAAAGAATGCATTTTCCGGATATTCGTCCATCTCTCCGCTTATAATGGCTTTAAATCCGCGGATGGTCTCGCTCACCGGCACATATTTGCCCTTCATGCCGGTAAAATTCTCTGCCACATGAAACGGCTGTGAAAGGAATTTCTGGATCTTTCGGGCACGGTAAACCGCGAGTTTATCATCTTCATCCAGTTCCTCCATTCCCAGGATAGAGATGATATCCTGAAGCTCTTTATACTTCTGAAGAAGCTCCTGAACCTGCATTGCCACCTCGTAATGTTCCTCCCCAACCACTTCCGCTTCCAGAATTCTGGATGTGGATTCCAGCGGATCTACCGCAGGATAGATTCCCTGTTCTACAATCTTTCTGGAAAGCACCGTGGTGGCGTCCAGATGGGCAAAGGTCGTTGCCGGGGCCGGGTCCGTCAAATCATCCGCAGGCACATAGACGGCCTGCACAGAAGTGATCGATCCGTTTTTCGTGGACGTGATCCTCTCCTGAAGCTCTCCAACTTCATTGGCCAGCGTCGGCTGGTAGCCGACGGCAGAAGGCATACGGCCCAGCAGTGCGGATACCTCGGAGCCTGCCTGCACGTAACGGAAAATATTATCGATGAACAGCAGCACATTTTGATGTTCCCTGTCTCTGAAATACTCTGCCATCGTAAGACCGGTCTGTGCCACTCTCATGCGGGCTCCCGGTGGTTCGTTCATCTGTCCGAACACCAGGGCTGTCTTGTCGATGACCCCGGATTCATTCATCTCTGTCCACAGGTCATTTCCCTCTCTGGAACGCTCTCCCACGCCGGTAAAAATAGAATATCCGCCGTGTTCAGTGGCGATGTTGTGGATCAGCTCCTGGATCAGCACCGTTTTGCCCACTCCGGCACCGCCGAACAGTCCGACTTTACCGCCCTTGGCATAAGGCGCCAGAAGGTCGATGACTTTAATTCCTGTCTCCAGGATCTCCACGACCGGGCTCTGTTCCTCAAAAGTAGGAGGGTCCCTGTGGATGACCCACTGCTCTTCCCCTTCTACCTGCTCTTTTCCGTCAATATTCTGCCCCAGCACATTGAACATCCTGCCCAGTGTCTGTCTGCCTACCGGAACCGTAATTCCTGCTCCTGTAGCTGTCACTTCCATATCTTTTGACAGCCCTTCGCTGGATGCGAGCAGGATACAGCGGACAATATTGTTCCCCATATGCTGGGCAGCTTCCATGACAAGTTTTTTGCCGTTCAGTTCTACCGTCAGCGCATCTTTGATCAGCGGAAGATACCCGCCGTCAAATTCTACGTCCACGACCGGACCTAAAACCTGTACGATTTTTCCCTTTTCCATATCTTCACCACAATTCTTTCTATATCTAAATCAATTATTATTTCTTTTGAAACGCTTTCGCGCCGCTTACAATCTCTGTAATCTCCTGGGTGATTGCCGCCTGTCTTGCACGGTTATACAATAGTGACAGCTCCCTGATCATGTCTTTTGCACTTTCCGTGGCCCCCTGCATCGCCATCATACGCGCATTCTGCTCGCTGGAAAATGACTCTACCAGAGCTCCATAGATCAGGCCCTTTACATAGTTGGGCACCAAATGATCCATGACCACTTTTGGAGACGGAGAATAGTCGGCAATCTTGTGATACTTTTCGAGTTCCACATTCATTTCCTCAAAGCTCTGCCGTTTCAGCGGCAGGATCTGGATAATCTCAGGCTCTGCCTTTAAAGGCGTTACCATCTTTGTATAAATAATATAGATCTCATCCAGCTTTTCCTTCCTGTAAAGATCGACCAATGTTTCCGCAATATTTCTGGCACGCCACATGCTGGGGTCCTGGGCGGTATAGAGAAACTCCATGTCAATCCTGACATTCTTCTTCGTAAAATACTTCCTTCCCATCTGGCCGATGACAAACAGGGTATTATCATTTCCCTGTGCCAGGCGCTCCTGTGCAAGCTTCAGCACATTGTGGTTATAGGCTCCCGCCATCCCCTTATCAGCCGTCATGACCACATATCCCCGCTTTTTATCCTCCGGCTTAATCTTTTTTCTCTGGTCAAAAAAGGTATGGTTAATGTCCGGCGAATGAAACAGAATATCTTTGATCGTCGACTGGAGCAGTTCAAAATACGGAGCCGTGGCGTCCAGCTTTTCCCTTGCCTTCCGAAGCTTTGTGGAAGAGATCAGATACATTGCGTTGGTGATCTTCATGGTCTCCTGAATACTCTTCATTCTAGAGCGGATTTCTGTCATATTTGCCATGTATGCTCACCTACTTTTTAAATTCTTTTACTGCTTGAACGATCTTCTCTGCCATCTCATCTGTCAATACCTTCTTCTCGTCGATCTCACTGGCCAGTTCCCCGTATTTTGCCTCAAAGAAGGATACCAGATCTTCCGTAAAGGCTTTGACATCTTCTGTCGGAACATCCATGAGCAGACGGTTATTGGCCGCACATAAGAGAATGACCTGTTTGTGCAGGCTCATCGGATGATAAAGCGGCTGTTTCAATAATTCCACAAGCCTGTTTCCATGATCAAGGAGTTCCTTGGTCTGCGGGTCCAGATCCGAACTGAACTGGGTAAAGACCTCCATCTCCCGGAACTGAGCCAGGTCGATCCTCAGACTTCCCGAAACTTTTTTCATCGCTTTAGTCTGTGCCGCCCCTCCTACACGAGAAACAGACAGACCCACATTGACTGCCGGCCGGATGCCGGAGAAGAACAGATCACTCTCTAAGAATATCTGTCCGTCTGTGATGGAAATGACATTGGTAGGAATATAGGCGGATACATCGCCCGCCAGAGTCTCAATGATCGGCAGCGCCGTGATAGACCCTCCTCCGTGTTCTTCATTCAGTCTGCATGAACGCTCAAGCAGCCTTGAATGCAGGTAGAATACATCTCCGGGATATGCTTCCCGTCCCGGCGGCCTCTGTAAGAGCAGAGACATGGCACGGTAAGCCACCGCATGTTTTGACAGGTCATCATAGACTATCAAAACGTCTTTTCCTTTGTCCATGAAATACTCTGCCATGGCCGTGCCGGAATACGGCGCGATATACTGGACCGGAGCCACATCGCTTGCCGATGCGGATACGACGATTGAATAGTCCATGGCGTCGTTCTTCTTCAGTGTGGAAACAATTTTAGCCAGAGTGGATGCTTTCTGCCCGATGGCTACATACACACAGATGACGTCTTTGCCCTTCTGGTTCAAAATTGTGTCCACAGCGATGGACGTTTTGCCGGTCTGGCGGTCGCCGATGATCAGCTCTCTCTGTCCCCGTCCGATCGGAAACATCGCGTCAATGGCAAGGATTCCTGTCTCCAGCGGAACGTCTACAGATTTTCTGTCGATGACTCCCGCCGCTTCTCTCTCAATCGGGAGATACGCGTCAGTCCTGATCGGTCCGTTACCATCAATGGGAGCGCCCAGCGCATTGACCACGCGCCCGATCAAAGCGTCCCCGACCGGTACTCCGGCACGCTTGCCGCTTCTAACGACTTTGGAGCCTTCGATCAGCCCGTGATCACTTCCCAACAGCACACAGCCGATGGTCTTCATTTCCAGATTCTGCACAATACCTCTGGTACCGTTCTCAAACTCTACCAGTTCCCCGTACATCGCATGATTTAAACCATGCACGGCCGCAATACCGTCGCCTACCTGGATGACTGTTCCTTCCTCCTGCACCTCGATCTTATTTTCATAATCTTCTATCTCACTTTTTAAAACGGAAATAATTCCTTCCGGATTTATATTGCCCAACTGTTTCACCTCCGCACAAGGCTGTTTTGTAATTTTGTAATGGAAGCCTTCACACTTCTGTCATATACATCATCACCCACAGTCAGAATGAATCCGCCGATCAATGACGGGTCTTCTTTCAGCTGCAGATTAACGCCTGTTTTATGATATTTTTGGCAGATCATATTTTTTATGCCTTCAATTCTCCTGTCATCCGGTTTGGTGACATAAGCAAAGACTGCCTTGACTACTTTATTTTTTCTTAAAACTAATTCATCATGTGAAGCAAATATCTCAAAGATGCTGTCTGCCTCACCATTGTCTGTGACGACCTTAAAAAAGCTCTGCACCGGCCCTGGGATCACTCTGTCAATGACCGCATGTTTTTCTTTTTTTGTGACTACCGGACTTGCCAGTGCTTTCACGAATTCCGGGCACTCACTGCAGATCCTTTTCGTCTCATGGATGTACTCTTCAGGAATCGTTAAGTCAAATAATACTTTTGCATAATTATCTGTCAGCTCATTCATTGGCCTGCACCCGCTTCTCTCAAAAAGTCATCCAGTATTTTTTCATTGGATGCCTGGTCAACGTTCTCCTGAATTACTTTGGAAGCCGCCGCGATCGCCACCTGGGCAATTTCATTCTGTATTCCCTGTACTGCTTTTTCCCGCTCTGTCTCAATGGTTTTTCTTGCGTCCGCAATTATTTTGGACGCCTCCGCATCGGCATCTCTTAAAATCTTCTCATATTCTTCTTTGCCCCGCTCCTTGGCTGTCTTTACGATCCTGGCCGCCTCCTGATTGGCATTTTTAAGCTCGGCCTCGTATCTTTCTTTCAGCAGCCCGGCCTGGGTATTTTTTTGTTCCGCATCCTCTATCTGTCCGCTGATCATCTGTTCCCTTTTCTCAATCATGCCCATAACAGGCTGAAAAAGAAGCTTTTTTAAGATAATAAAAAACACAATGAGGTTCACGAACGTCCACAGGAGCCCTGAATTAAATGTTAACACCTATACCGCCTCCAAGCTTTATTTAAAGTACAAACATGATAATGATTGCAACAACCAGGCCATAGATTGCCGTTGATTCTGCAAGCGCACATCCAAGCAGCAGTGTCTTATTAATCTCCCCGGTTGCCTCCGGCTGTCTTGCGATCGCATCTGTTGCACCTGATGTGGCGATTCCGATACCTATACCTGCTCCAATACCTGATAATACTGCAATACCTGCTCCTAATGCTACTAATGACATAATCTACATCTCCTTATACTATAATTTATTGTTTCTGTTATTCTAATCCATAAGCTCTTTCATAAAGATGGCCGTCAGGAAAACGAACACATACATTTGAATCAGTCCATCAAATACGTCAAAATAAAAACTGAACGGGATCGGCACCAGAATCGGCGCTACAATCTTTAAGAGTTCCATTATGACGAATCCGCCCAGAATATTTCCGAAGAGCCGCATACACAGCGACAGAGGCCTTATAAAGACTTCCAGCACGTTAAGCGGTGCGATAAACGGAACCGGCTCGGTAAAGCTCTTTATGAAGCCCTTAAAGCCCTTTTTCCTGATCCCCGAATATTCTATCAGCACGATGCTCATGACCGCCAGCCCTGCTGTTACGTTGATGTCCTTCGTAGGCGGTGTCAGTCCGACCAAACCGCTCAGATTGGAAAGGCCGAGATAGATTCCGACTGTCGCAAGATACGGGATATAGCCTTTTCCCTCGTCTCCCAGAATCCCGTGGAAAAACCGATATACTCCTCCCACCGCAGTCTCAATACAGGCCTGCTTTCTTGTAGGGACAAGCTTTAAATTTCTCACGAAGATCAGACACAGCAGGATGACAAAAGCCATAATACCCCATGTGACTACAACCGATTCCTGCACCGGAATCCCGCCGAAGAGAGGAATGGTGAACGCTGTCTTGCTCACAAGCTCTTCCATCAATTTCTCCGATAAACTCATCGACTGCTCCTCCTTTCCTAAATTTGTAGTGAGTATAATACTCCTATATTACTTTGTCAATTCTAAAAATTACCCTTTTTTTTATGCTTTTTTTCAAGAAAAATCACTTATTTTCCTCTTGAAATAAAATTTTCTTTGGTTCTACCAATTATTATTATATGTTTTATCTAATATTTTCAAGAATCTTATGTTAGTATTTGTACAATTCATACTACCCTTTTGTTCTTCACAAAAAAGAGGTCAGATTTTTCGATTTCTTCTTATTAAAAGAAGTTCATTTTTCTGACCTCGATTTTCCCGGTTCCTGCCCGTTTTATTGTCTTCTGATTCTTAGTGTATGCAGTGCTTTTAAAACTGATAATTCAATAATCAATTATAATAATCTGATTTTTCTCAAATACCGGCTAAAGCATGCAAACGTATATTCATAAGCACCTCTGACACGGCTTTGTCCCCTGGCTTAGATACCGGAGTCTCCACAGAGATAATGCCGGCCGCACAGACTCTCGTATAGAACAAAGTGGGCAAGCCCACTTCAACGCCCCAACCCCTCACTCTTTGAGGGGCTTGACAACTTTGCGTGCCTGATGCAATTTGCCGCAGGCAAATAATTTCCTTACGCATCTGTGCACAACCCGCGGAGCATTTTTATTTCATAGGGAAGGTCGTAGAGCTTTCCTATGAAACAAAAACAGAACGGTACATTCCATCCAAATGTACCGTTCTATTCTTCCTCAACCTATAAAAATAAATGAATGCGGATGACAGGAATCGAACCCGAAAAAGGCCATTATTTAGGAATTGTTTGTTTATGCGCTTTATAAGATTTCCGCATATCTAAGCCATTTACAATCCATAAATATCTTTTTATAATGCCTTATAGTTTTGCATATAAATAGACTTTTTATAAAAATGCAACACGAGATGCAACACGAATCTCAATAGAATATTCAATCATCCCGGCTACCTATCGAGAGAATCGTCATTCTTCTCCGAGTTCTCCTTTATTGTTTATCATATTTTTATGGCACAAAAAAAGACCGGGATCTCTCCCGGCCTTGAAACTATTTCTTTCTATTCTTATACAGTGCCGTGCATGTCTTTCTCCCTGCATAGCTGCCTTTGCGCCATCCGAGCTGCCGCCAGTACGCCTGTAACATTTCCTGTGTCTTGCTACCCCAGATGCCATCCACGGCCAGATCCGGGAGCTTTCCAGTATAGCAAGTGTTCAATTTGCCCTGTAGCCACTTCACGGCCGCCTTAGAAGACGTCTTCGTGATCGAAGTGTACGGTGGTTTCGCTGCTGCTTTTTTCTTCTCCTTAATCTTTCCCCCGGAGATTCCCTCTGCGATCAGACGGGCCACCTTCTCCAAATCCTTTCCTTTTGCATAGTCACTCTTGTTGTCACAGAAAAAGCTTTCTATAAGGATCGCAGGCGGCTTTGTACCGTTCAAAAAATACAGGTGATCGTCCTTCTTTGCGCCCCTGTCCCGGAACAATGTAGCAAGTTTCTTCTGCACCCTCTTGGCGTATTTCTTCCCGGAGCTGGTCTTATAATATACCTCTGCCCCGTACCCCTGGCCATTGCTTGCGTTCAGATGCAATTCAATAGCTAAGTCATACCCGCCACCATTGATCCGAGGCAGCTTGTGTGTCTTCTCTTCTGCCTTTGTTGCAAACTTCTTTTCCGGACACTGGATCACGTCCGCATCCCATCCGGCCTGCTCAAGGTACTTCCGCACCAGAGGGGCCAGCTTTTTGTTGTACTCATATTCGTTCACACACCCGCTGGCAGACGTGCAGTTGCCATTTTTAAGAATGCTGTGGCCTACTGAAATTGCTATTTTTTTCTTTCCCATGCTCTTTTCTCCCTTCTTAAACAGAAAAGAGGACGATTACTCGCCCTCCTCCGGTAACCCCGCTACAGATGTAAGTACAGATACTACTCCGGCTAATACCGCTGTCCCGGCAACTGTTTTCCAATCCACCGCCGTAATTGTTGCCGCTGCTGGCATCATAGCAACTGCTGTCTGTGCCATAGTCTTTACCGCTCTGACCCCTGCTGCTTTGCCCCATTTCTTCCAATCTCTCATAGTTGTTCTCCCTTCTCTTCTAACAATTTGATACGTGTCTCATGATCTGCAAGCTTTCCATCCTGCTCATCATTTTTTATGTGAATCCGCTCATGGCTTCTTCTATTACTCGTCTCCAAATCTGAAAGATCCCCTCCAAGACTGTCAATCTTGTCAATTAACCTTGTCATAGTTGTGTTTAATTTTATGACTGGTGCTCCGATTGCAATAGCTGTACCAGCTAAACTTACAATGACAAGGTATACGTTCCATTCTGTCACCCCGTCTCTCCTTTCTAAAAAATTTGTATAAAGAAAAAGACCGTTTCCGGTCCTGCTCGTATCTCCATATATACCTCACTGATGCGACATCGCAACAAAAAAGAACCTACCGGTCCTAAATTAAATTCCTATTTAATATCTCAAAGGGTAAAATCTAACACTTTCACTAGATATGAAAGAACTTTGGATTATACATTCTATAACATCTCCACTTTTTACTGGAAATAAGCCAGAGGTTGCTTTAACATAAGTTGTTTGGTAACCAGTTCTATATGTGAATACACCAATATTATTTATTCTCAGGTCGATTTCCGGTTTTACTGAATTATTACCACTATGCCCAATAAACTGAATAAATCCATCTTCTGTACACGTGTATGTTTTTGTACCAACTCCGCCGGATATAGCTATTTTAATTTTAGAGTAGTCTGGATAAGATTGCTTGTTCGCTAAATCCGAATTTAATTCATTTACTGCACCCACTACTTCTTTTGCATCCGTCGTCAAATCAGCCGGATTTCCAATGTCCTGCTCCAGTTGTGTAATAGAGTCGTAATTTGCGTTTATCGCCGCAACGGTACTCTTTTTATCCGGAGTCTTAAGAGATGTCAAATCCCCTATCTTTTCAACAATATCCAAAATCCAGCGCTTGAATCTACCAAACAGGTTTGCGATAGAATCCCCAGATTGGGGTTCTTGATATACCTCCGGAACTGTAAAGTTGATTGTGCTATTCCCATCTACAATGCCCTCTGGTCCTGGGGGCCCCTGTGGACCAACTTCTCCGGTTTCCCCTTTTGGCCCAGTCGCCCCAGTCGCCCCTACGACCTTTCCTAAATCTATCTCTGCCATACTTTTTACCTCCTAAATTGTTAAAATTAAATGACCTGCCTCGTTGATTTTTAGATCCGGCGGAGTTGTTCCGTCCGGATATACCAAATACAAATGGCCTTCCCGGATTTCAAATCCGTATTGCCCCTCCATTGTCGTCACGGTACCGTTTGCCCCTGGTTCGCCCCGCGGTCCCGGTGGACCTGTAAACTCGCCTGCATCTTTCCGGGTTACAAGATCTTCCGCCACTGCAATTGCATTGTTTGCCGCAGACTCCGCAAGTGTAGATTTTTCTACTGCTTTTTGTGCGGATGTATTTGCATACGTTGTTGCCGATTCTGCATCTGCAACAGCTTTCTTTACATCTGCCGTAAGTGTGGCCACCACCTCTCCAGTATGGGCATCTATAAGCTCAATTACGCCATCCAAAAAGACAATTTGTTTTGTCTCTCCCGGAGTAAAACAAAAGTGTAACTCCTCTGCATCTAATGCCGCCGCAAATTCTGCCGGTAACAGCTTGTTCGGGTCTAGCTTTATCACCGGACCTCTTCTATTCTGTATTGCCATTTTCTACCTCCTATCTATGGTGCCATATAGCCAGTTACATACAGAATTGCCCGGCCATAGCCGGTCCTAATATACGCATTACTCTGATATGCAGTACCATCTGTTGTGTTTCCCTGCCAGGCCGGAATAGAATCTGCAGTCTGGATTACAAAACTATTAAAGCCAGACTTGATTTGGCTACTAAGTTCTGCAGACACAGCAATCTGCCCATTCGCATTAGTCGCGCTTGAAACATAATTTGCGGTAAATCCGCCGGAACCAAAAGCACCAGAAATTTCTTCCAGAGTTCCTTTGTAGTCTGTTGAAGTGCCCTCAGACATCCAATATTCCACATAATACTTAGCCATTGGGGATAGCGCCTTATAAAGTCTCTGGTTCCTTGCATATCCCCATGTTACTGTTCCACTGCCCTTAACGGTCGAAGTCGGGAAATGAAACAATTTTATATGGGCTGATGTAACAACAAATTTGTCTGGGATATGAGCATCTATGATGATCTTCGATTTAAGATTCTCCTGCATAGCATAATCCTGCTCATATCCGATTTTCTGATTATCGCCAGAAGAAAACATAAAGGTGCTTAGAACCCCATTTCCTCCAATGAGTTTTCCGCCATTTGCAAGAGTAATCCCCTCTTTCCCCAGGCGAACAATTTCATTTCCGGCATCGTTGCGTATACTCAATACACCGTTTACATTTCCTTCTCCTCCCACGGTGATCCAGTCTGCATTGATACCAATCGTCGTGAGAACCTTTACAATCAAGTTTCCATCTTTGGTCAACCCGGTTTCCCAAGTCTCTCCGCCGTCCGTACTGATCCCAAATCCCTCTACTGTTTTCTTCCAGATTACGATAGAATCCTGTAGTTCCGGATGATCATGCATGTAGCTGATGCGTGATCCATCTTCTGCAATTTCTGTAGTTTCATAAAAACCAAGAGCATTAGAAAGCATTCCGGTAAGCTGCTGTACCTTCTTATCGTAGTTTGATATATCTTCTTTTGTATTCTTCCGTTCCTGAACCATGGCCTGCGAAATTGCCTTTGAAAGCTCTGACTGCCTGCTTGCCCCATTAGAGCTTACAGATTCTGCATCTGCTGCTAAAGTTTCAAGACTCCCGGATTGATAGGACAGATTTGTAATAATTGTCTGATAAGCATTCGCCTTCCGGTCAACAATAACTGCGATATCTCCGGCCTCAATGGACGGATCAGATAGAGCTTGCGTTGTCATCGGCCTAAACCTAAGGCCTATAAGTCGTTTTCCAAGCCACTCCGCTGCTGCCTTTGCCTGTCCCTGCTGGATAAGAAGATTCCCAGATATCTCTATCACATATCCTTCTGTTCCAAAAAATGCCGTGCCCTTTTTTATCCCTTTCTTAATCACTGTTCCATTTTCATCAGTCTCATCTTCTGTTTCTTCAAATTCTTCTGTGACTCGAACACCCGTAACCATAATATCGTCTGTTCCTATGGAAGGGCCACTAAGCCTGTGTATAACATGATAGTCCTGGTTCTCAAATGTTCCTCCATCCCACTGCTGACCACCGCGGTAATGGATAAAGTCTCCGCCGTCTGCGATGTCTCCATCTTCGTACACTGCAGAAGACTCATCAAAATCATTAAAGGATCCCCCATCCAAGGAATCCTCTTTTTCAAAGTCCCTTAAAGCATACCAGCGGAGTTCCATGTTTCCGAATCGGTCGGCCCGGGCGAAACAACCTGCCAGTTGCGACACATACAACAGGACCTCACGGAATGTCAAGTTTTCTCCAGTGGGCCTTTGATTAACAACATAACCTGAATTGGGAAAATCAGCGTTAGCATAAGAAACTCCACATCTGTTGCAGGCATCCATAAAGATCTCTTTTAGTGATGCAGGATACGACAATCCGGTGTTATGCAGTGTTTCAAACTTCGTCATGTTATCCAAACACTCAAGCGTAATCTGTGTATCTGTAAACGCTGGTGTATCAACTGTAAAAACGCCTTTTTCCATCCATTCAACTGTTTCAGATAGCTGCAGGCCGATTTTAAGTTGGACCTCAGCTCCTTCAAAATCATATTGGCTATATTCATCATCTGTATTGTTTAACGTAAGAGTAAGCTTATTAATGATCGCTGACCCTACATCAAATTTCCCTGACGCACTTGTTGCGTCCTCAATTTTTATTCCACCCTCCATGACCTTCGAATCATCAACCAGCAAGACCTCCCCAGATTTTAATTTTATATTTGCTTTATGATAGAATTTTCGGTCATCAAGAATGTATTTCTTATATTCATCGCTGGTTTTTATCATCATATCTCCTTTATCGTTCTATCAATTCAAATTCAAGCCGCTCATACCTCTTATTATCAACCGTCCAGATTTTGAATGGTACTGTCCGGTCTCCGACATAAAACTTTCTTGTACCAATTTTGTTCTCCATTGGATCATGGTATGTGACATCCAGATAAACCTTTTTATTGATTGCCTTTAAAATTTTAGAAACATCCGATGGTTTTGGGTTATTCCAAGCGACGCTTAATGTTCTTTTTTGCGCCACAATGGACTTGTTCATTTTTGCGTCCTGAGTTCTTCCTGATTCTGACGGGGATATATCCTGTAATTTCCATGTCAAAGAGGACGGCGTTGGCATTTCTTCTTTTTCTACAGCAAAAAAAGTTGACATCTAACTTCCTCCTTTAAATAAAGTAGGACCTCTTTTTTTGAGGTCCTACATCTGAGTTACAACATGATACCTTCTATCTGCTTTCAGTTTGCCTTTTTGAGTCATCCGATAGAATGTTTCACTGTCTACCATAAACTTATTTTCAACAATGATCTGACGCTCTTCATTAGAGCTATTATTCATCATCACCTGTACCATCGCATCGACAACAGCATTTCTGATACCTGTTGTAATTTGATTGTTGTTTGCTACGACGTTTTGTCGTCCCATCTTACCGATCATTTCTGGACCAGACTCATTTGCCACGAATAGTTCGCCCATGTCAGGCAAACCACCTTTCGCATAAAAGTTCCATTTTAAATGCGGTATGCCAGGCAGACCCATGGCATCCATAGCCTTTCCTACGATTCCCTTTGGAAACTTCCAGTCAACATAGATCTTAAACTTTGGAAGACGCCAGTTCTCAAAGCCTTTAATAAATTTCTTTACTAAATTTTCTCCAAGACTAAATAAGGATCCAAATAAGCCATCTTTTTTATATTTGTCATATCCGTCTTTAATCCCCTTAATGATATCCCGGCCTCTTTCCTTAAAATCGTTAAACCATTTAAATTTCCCGAAAACTTCTTGTACTTTTTTCCCAATCCATGGGAGCAAATTTCCACTTTTAAAATTGTCATACCCTTCTTTTACTCCGGATATGATATCTTTTCCCCTCTGTTTAAACTTGCTGTACCACTTATATTTAGAAAGAAATTCATCGACTTTGTTTCCGATCCATGGGAATAGTTTTCCACCTTTTAAAGCTTCATACCCCTCTTTTACTCCTGAAATTATATCCTTACCTCTGTCTTTAAATTTCTGATACCAGGTAAACTTCCCTAGAAATTCATCCACTTTATTTCCAGCCCAAGAAAGGAAGGTGCCACTTTTTAATGCCTCATATCCTCCTTTGACTCCAGAAATAATGTCTTTTCCTCTTGTTTTAAACTTCTTATACCAGGAAAATCGGTTTAAAAATTCATCAACCTTATTTCCAGCCCAAGATAAAAGTTCCCCATTCTTGAATGCCTCGTATCCTTCTTTGATCCCTGAGATTATGTCCTTACCTTTTTGTATAAATGCAGTGTCAATTTTAAATACTTCGGCTATCTTTGCAGGAAGTGATTTAAACCATGGGATGACTGTGTCTGTCCACCAAGCTGGAAGTGTTTTTGTAAAAAACTCTTTGACTTTATCCCAGTTACAAACAATCGCAATAATTCCAGCAATGGCAGCTGCAATGCCAAGCAATACCGGACCACTAAGACCAGCAATGAAGGTTCCTATGGCTGTTACTACACCACTTAAGGCCCCGCCGATTGAGCCAGCGAATGATGCCAATTTAGGAAAACATACAGTAAATGCTTCTCCCAGAGTGCCTGCCTTCCCTGCAACAAGCTTAAACATTTCGGCAATTTTAGAACCAGAAATAATTTTTGCAATTCCTCCGATTGCTTTTGCAATACCTGAACTGGTAAGAATTTTATTTAATAATTTGAAACCGCCTGATGCTCCGCTGACTACTTTACTTACACCCTTTAGTCCAACGCTGATTCCAATTAAATATCCGATTTTGTCAGCAAACGGCATTAATATTTTTACGAGATTCGTAATTACTTTAATAAAGCCGACGCCTACCGTGTTTACAAATGGTGCTACGGCTTTTGCCACGTCCCTTGCAAAATCAATCAGACCTTGCCCTACTTTTACGGCAAACGGAGCCAACGCTTTCCATAAATCTGATAAGGCTTTGTTTAATTTATCCCAGTCAATCGCATTTATGAGATCTGTAAAAATACCGCTCAGCTGTTTTAGTCCATCCCCAACAGCCCATACAGCAACAGGTTTCAAGAAGTATTCATAAAAGTCCATTAAGGCATTCCAAGTGAATTTAGCAGGTTTCTGCAGTGCAAGAAAAAGTTGTTCAAGAGATTTGTTTAACCGATTCCAGTCAATCGCATTGAGCAGATCATTCGTAATACGGAAAAATCGTGGCAGTCCTGCATTGTCGCTGAGCATCCAAACACCCATTGGCTTCAAAAAATTATTCCAAAAATCCTTGATTGTGTCCCATGTGAAATCACCAAGATTTTTTAATCCTTCATTCCAGAGTTTCTTCATTGCCTCTGTAGTAGGCTTAGCTGTTTCCCTTAATTTGTTCAGCGCATCAGTAATTTTCTTTGCACTATCAGCAAATTTCTGATCTGTATTATTGAGGGCATCGTTCATGGCTCCGGTTAATCCGGCTCCTGATGCTCCCGATCCGGTATTCCCAGAATCAGACTTTGGTTTCTCATTCAGCTTATTCAGCTTGTCAAAGCCCATAACAGATCTCTGGATCTTCTTTGCCGCTGCTTCTGCTTTGTTTGCACTTTTTGATGCAGCATCTCCCGCGCCATTGGCCGCATCTGTATAATCATTTGTTGAATCAGTTGCAGCATTCATACCGGCTGCTACGTTACTGACTGGATTGCTCTGTGCTTTTTTACCGGTGATCATCTCCGTAAACCGTAGAAAGGCCTCTGCCAGTACAGACAGTCTTGCCACAATGGAGTTTATAATCTTTACTACCGGAGTCAGGATATTAATAAGCCCCTGACCAAGAGTTGCCTTGAGAGAATCGAAACGAAGTTTTAAAACCCGGACTTGGTTGGCCCAGCTGTCAGATGTCTTTGCAAAATCTCCGGATGCAAGGGAAAGTTTCTCCTGCACAAAAGCAAGCCGCAGAGCAACCTTTTCCTGTTCCGTCATCTGTGCCGTTGTTCTTGCATATCCGTTCTGCAGCGCATACTGATCCAGAGCGTTCTGAGTCATAACGACACCAAGATCCTTTAGAGTCTCGGTCTCACCTGTGAACACAGATTTCAGCTTTGTATAAGCTTCATCCGTGCTGATGTTGTAGAAAGACGCAACGTCTCCAGACAAACCGGTCAGAGCAGTTCCCATGTCATAGGCCTGTTGTTCTGTAAACCCAAATGCTCGGGCCATTGCTCCAAAAGTACTTGAGTAGTTTTTTGCTACCGTTTCTGAAAGACCAAATTGCTCAATTGCCCCCTTTGAAAACTGATCAATCTGGGCACTCATGGTCGGGAACGTAGTATCCACTACATTTTGAACTTCTGCCAGATCTGATCCAAGATCAATACAGGACTTTCCAAACTGTGTGATTGCCTGGATTGCCTTTCCACCTAGGAAGATCGCAAGCCCTCCTTTTAAAAGTCCTGATAATCTCCCAAATCCTGTGTTTGCCTGATTGGCTGCCCGTTCCGCTGAATCGCCGATCTGATCCATGTTACGGCTTGCTTGGCTCCCGGCATTCCTTGATTCTTTGCCAATCGACCGGATCTTTTGAATCAATTCAGAGATTTTATTCTTTACAGGCGTTAAAACACCGGAAATCCTGCTGAAACCAGAACGCATCGTATTGGCCACACTTGAAGCAACACTTCCAACTCTGCGAAATTGCGCCCCCAGTCGGTCTACTGTGCTGCTCGACCGAGCAATGTCTAAGATCCGACGTTTTAAGTTTTCAAGTTTTCTTCCAAAGGTTGTTGTTGATTGTGCAGCCTTTCCCATAGATGATTGGGACGCTCGTGCCGTTTGATCCATACTTTGACTCATCCGTCTTGCTCGTCTTTGCAGATCGTCACCAGCCTCAGAGGCCTTGGAAATCGCCTCTTTGACCTTCCGAAACTCTGCGGCTATCCGGTCACCCATGTTCTGAATCTCAGAAAAATCTGCCCGGATCTTTAAGGTCATTTCCTCAATGTTCATCTATTCCTCCTTTCTGCCTGCGTTCCAAGTCTCTGCGACCTGGACCATCTGCCTTTTTATTTTTTCAACCTTTGCTGCTGTAATCTCTTGATCCGACCAGAATGGGAAGTAATCATATACGTCACCCACTTTTCCATCCATAGAATGGTTTATAACCATGACCTGACCATATGCAATCATTGCAAGATTTTTATTATAGAAGTCTGTACGTTCCCGATATCCCTGGATAAATTCAATGATTTCACCTTGGGAGTAATCCCATGCAGAGATGGGATCCAGTCCAGCCATGACGCCTTCGTGGACAAGGTCATCAATCGTCCACTGGTTCAGAGGGTGTTTTTTCGGGTTCCTTTTCTACATCTTTCTCTTCTGTTCCTGCAAGATCGTCGGCAGCTTCCTCAAGTTTCTGGAACACTCCGCTCTTTACCTGCTTTGTCACACGCAAAAAAGTTTGGGCTTCCTTTTCGCTCAGTATCCCACTGATCTTTCCGGTCTCTACCACGGTTTTAAAGATTTTCTCCTGATCATAGCCTGCATCAATCATCAAATCATAAAGTTCATCTCCGTCAGAGACAGAGTTGTCATTCCCTTTAAAATTCAGGGCCTCGGTCAGGATATCAATGATTCCCACGCCTCCCGGCTCCATGGACTCACTCACAAGCCCAAAAAAGGTTTTTTCGTGCTCCTGGATCAGATTTTTCTGCCCCTGCGCAGTAATTCTCAATTTAAATTTTTCTTTGCCTATGGTAATCTGATTGCTTTTCATTCTGTTCCTCCTTATGACTGTGGTGCTGTTGGATTTGTTGTTTTAATCTCTGTCTGCGGGTTTGTTGTAACGGTTGCACTTAAAAGCTCATTTACCTTTGCCGCATTAGTACGGACGCTGATATAAGCGTCATAGCTAAATGCTGTCCCGTCCGGAAATGTGATCTCCACCGTCTGGGCTTCTCCAGATGTCTCATAGCCCTTTAAAATCCTGAAATCTGAATCTGCGTCCTTATTGTTATAAAGGATGCCATACTCCATGTCTTTCAGTTCCTGTACTCCTGGAACACTTGTGGTGGTCTTATCCTTTAGGGTTGTCGTATCCAAAGCGGAAGGCGCTGCCCCCAACTCCGGAATCTCTGTAACATACTTGATCTCCTTACCGCCTATGGTGACTTTAATACCGATAGAGGCAAGCCCCTTATTTTTTACTACTTCATCTGCCATTTATAACTCCTTTCCTTTTTATACCTGGGTGATCCGCCCCGTGATGGAATCGTACCGCCCACGGTATCTTAAAATCCTATGGTTTAATCCAGTGTTTGTATCAACAAGTTCGTTTGATCCCGCCCGGCGAAAACCAAGCGGTGTGATAAGATCATCCAGCTGCAGTGCCAGGCCTGAGGTACTTCCTGTCGCCCAGATGTCAAACTGATACTCCAGGTCGGTCACGACCTCTTGCTCTGTATATCCGGCATCTGAATTATTATTTTCTGAGTAAGTAACGGTTGGCATCTTTGCAAAATCTTTTGGATATCCCGCACAAAGCTGTTTTACACCGGTTAGCTTTGATAACTGTTCTGCAATCGCTGGTTTAAAATTCTGCATGGTTTACCTCCTCGCCCACTCTTTCACGGCCTTTTCAACTTCCTGCGGAAAAATCCGCTTCGCAAGGTTTGCTGCCGGCACCATGAACGGCTGGGCTGCCTGGCCCCCGCACCGATAAAATACTCCGGCTGGTGTCTCGATCCGGAAGAAATGATACCGGCTGGCCACTTCCTCGTCGATCTGGCTTTCATGGATCCACCAGGCATCCTGACGGTAGGATATGTTGACGCCTTCCGGAAGTTCCGGCTTGTGTTCCTGCCCGATCGGACCGGTTCCAAACTCCACATAGGGCGCATATTCTTTGTTCGTGTATACTACGCCCTCAAATGTGCCACCGCTGCGTGAAAACTTCGTATGAATACTCTCCCGCAGTTCTCCGGATCCACCGGCCGGCACCAGTAGTTTCGCCTGTGCCTGTGCCTTTTTCGCAGTCTCGCGTACCGCCTGCTCTGCTACTTCCTTGCCTATAGCATTGAATTGCCGAATCATCGCATCAAGTCCTTGGATCTCTGCTGAAAACCCGCTCATTCAATCACCTTCTCTAAATCTAAGACCTTGTGACTTCCCCAGTCAGCAATCCGGACAACCTTGTAGTCAGCTCCGGCAATCTCAATGAACTGTTCTTCCTGCACACGGTCCTTTGTGTATGCGACAAGCATATAGGCGATCCTAACACCGTATTGCTCTGCCTGAGTCCTTCCTGACATTGGCTGGATGTCTGCGAGAATACTGCCTGCAGGCTCATAAGCCACGATATCATTTAGTTCTTCATCTTTTGTTAAGGTCTTCGTTTTCACCTGGTACTGTTTCAAGTTCTTTAGCCTCATATACCTTTCCACCTACCCTTGCAAGCCTGTAATCCATGACAAGCTTTTGTGTGTTTGCCGGCATATCCGAAAAAGATGTTGAGATGCCTCCCTGTTTTCTTGAAGTCTCCCCTTCTGTTCCGATCCGGTTATACTTTATGACCGCAAGCTCAAGGACCGCCCCTGTGAAGACTTCCGGCAGTCTCGTTCTTTTCGTCTCACGGAGAAGGTCTTGTTCGGAAAACTCAAGAAAAAGAGAGAGCAGTTCCTCATCGCTCTCTCCCGTCAGCTTTTTCAGTTTCTCAACATCCGTCATCTGCCTCACCTTCCAGACGGGCCAGCAACTCCTCTTTATTGCAAGAGGAGTAGTTCTGTAGCCCCTTTTCCTTTGCCATCGCTTTCAACTCTTCCAGTTTCAGTTCCGCAAGAGAAATCTTTTCCTCAGTGTTTTCATCGCTCCCGCCAACGATATGATACCCTTTTGCTCGAAAACGAGAAACCTGATCTGCCAGTACTTCTCGTTCTATATTCGCGAGTCTCATTTTTACCATGTGTCTTTACCTCCTACGCAGATGTCTTCGCATCTTTAATATTTACAAAGATGGAATCCAACTTGTTGTCCAATACCCAGATGTCGTGATATCTGCGGTAGTTCATTTTCCATGCATCAGCATCCTGATTAGTATCCGGATCAAAGATCTTCATCTTATCCTGCTTGGTCACTGCGATCGGCGTAGAAGTCGGCAAAATGATAAAGTTCGCATCCAGACCATTGCTGGCTTTTTCATATCCGCCTTTCTTCTGCCCCTCTGTTTTTCCATCGTGGATCTTGATTGCAGAATACATCCTGTTTTTAGCAGTCGGGATGATCGGGACATCATCAATGGCCGGAACCTTTGTAGATACCCCGCCCTTTGTAAAATCAACTGCACGGATCTTTCCTGCAAGAGCCATCTCTAATTCCATGATTGCATCAGACGTAGCGTGAATCACAAGCGGGCCGTTGTAACCATGATCTCTGATCACTGCAATCCCTTCTTTTATTTTGCGGAGAATAGTTCCCTCCGCTGCTGTGTATCCGTATTCTACCTGTTTGTCGAATGTGATCGCTTTTGTAATCAATGAGGAGATCCGATAAGCATCAATCTCCGGAATGACACTGACTCTCTGGAACTCTCCCATAACAGAGGCCCCTGTTGTGACAAAGTTATTCTCATTAATGTCCATGGCATCCAACTGGAATTTACGGCCACGGTCCTGTGTCATCGTCCTTGTCTCGTACTCCAGGGTAACGCCGCCCTGCGGATAACCAAGGTCTCGGTCATAATCCCCTAAACCGTCTGTAGACATCTTTGGGATCTTTACCTCTGCCCCACCGTTATAGATCACCTGCCCTGCGTTTGCGTCCATCCATCCGGTAACGGCTTCTTGAATTGCCACTTTATCCAATGTCTGCTGAAATAAAGTTGCTGTTGCTAAAGTATTAATTGCCATTTGTTGCTCCTTTCTTTAAAGGCCCATCATAGCCTTTTCAATTTCTTTTTGTAAGTCAGAACCCTGATCCTGTGGATTCTTCGGCGGCTGTCCGCCTTTTAACTTTTCTTCTACCGCTTTTTCCACGGACTGCTGAAACGCCTTTTCTAATGCCTCAATGCTTTTCTTGCAGGTATCTGCGTCTGTGTAATTCAGCACATCAGCCAGATCAACCGGAAGACCTTTCTCCGCCAGAGTGTTCTTAGCTTCTGCGGCAAGCTCTCTTTTTGTAATCGCCGCTTCACGGGCCTGAATATCTTTTTCTTTTTTCTGCTGCAAATACTGCGATTTTTCCTCTTTGGTCATCTTTGCAAGCTTTTCAGCTTCGGACACCTTATCATCCGTGAGAATCTCCCACTTCTCTTTCTCCGTGGTGATCGCTTTTTGAATCCCCTTCTGGACTCTTCGATCGAACTCTGCCTGGTAATCTTTATTACCGTTCAGGATATCGTCGAATGACGGAGTGGTATCTTCCCCGGTTCCGTCTCCACCTCCGTTTCCGGTATCTCCGGCTCCGCCGCCTTGGTCTCCCCCGGCACCGTCTCCTTCACCTTCCGCGAAAAATTGAAGATTCATTTGAAATTTACTCTGCTCTAAATTTTCTAATTTCATGTTGCTCCTTTCCTGCCCCAGCCCGTTCTTGAGCCCAGGCCATTGCATTATAAATTTTTAGTTTTTCGTCATTTCGGACACAAAAAAGAAGCGTATTTCAACGCCTCTTTTTAATATCATCACTCTTTGCACAATAAAAGCACCAGGATACTTCTGGTGCTTTTATAACTATTTTAATTTTATTGTCTGAACGGCTACTGGATTCTTAATATCTTTTTCTAAATCCATTGCCTTGATTTCAAGATCTGACTTTCCATTTTGAAGTGAAACGGTAAGACAAACTTTTAATTCCGCCCCATCTTTAATCTTCTTATCTGCGTTTTCGAGGTATTTATTGGTTTGCACCATGGCGTAACGTTCACATTCAACTCCATCTTGATAATAGTTGAATTGCAAAACTTCATCAATTGTTTGCTCATTGCTTGTCTTATTCTTATATTTAAAATATACAAGAGCTGCAGGTTTTCCATCCCCGTCTTTCACAACTTCGGTCTTCAAATATTTAACTGAAAATCTGTCATTATCTACGGAAATTTTACTTGCAGGCTTTTTCTCTTTCTTTTCTGTAGTGTCTACTTTTTTCTCAGTTTCTGCATCCGAATCACTTGATCCGCAGGCCGTCAGCCCAAAACACAAAACAGCAATAAAACTAATAAACAACAATTTCCTTCTCATAACAATATCCTCCCATTTATTTTTATGTACTTATTTATATTAACACATTTTACCATATAAGAGAACTCTATTCAGAAAGGATTTTTATTATATCGCTCATTTTTATGTCTATCGTTTCCCAGTCCTTTTCAGATGATCCTACGTCCGCAATAAAAGTATCTGGACTAAGTACCTCCACGATCACTGCCCTCCGCCCGTCTTTTAACAGGACGGTGTCATATTGTTCTATCTTCATGTTCATTTCACCTCTTTAATATAAGCACTGGTCATTGACAATGTTCCATTTGGTTTATAAATCCATCCCACAATTACATTGGCCGGCATATCCTTTTCTCCATACAAAATCATCTTTTGTTCAAAACGAATCCCGTATTGATCCGATAATTTTTCTGTCGCAGGATACAACCCCGCACGGCTCTTTATCTCTGATTCAAGCTTTTCCCAATTCTTTGCGTCATACCCCAGCCGACTGGTAAATGCTCGACCTTTTGCAAGTCCTTCCTTTTTGTTACCACCAAAAAGATACTTTGTAAATTTCGGCTCTGGAATGATTGCCTGCTCTGCATTTGGCAGTTTCATCTCTGAGTGCTGGAGCAGACGATTTTTCCTTGAATAATCCAGTTTTACAAAGCCATACTTTTCACTATTATTATACTTTAAATCATGAAAAGCATCCAGATCTTTTATCTTATCCGGACCAAGCACCTTATTATACTTTTGTAGCTGCTGACGATCCACTCCCCGGTTCTTTACCATTTTTTCTTGTACCAAAGCCCCCGGATTACTTTCAACATACTCCTTATACCATTGCTCATATGTCATGTTTGCCGGGACAGTTCTGGAACGCTTTGTCTTTGGATCGTATGCTCGACGCTGCATTGCCGCAAGTTCTGCGTCAAAGATATCACAGATCGTGGTTGACCGACACCATGGGTGCATTGGGTTGCAGTTTACCCCTGGCTGCTGTTCTGACACCGGAAAACGTTTTCCGTCCAAGTCACGACACTTTGACGATGTTTTAAGATCCAAAGTAGCCACAAAGATATAAGTCTTAACTCCACACTCTTCATAGGACTTCATTTCCATTTGCCCATGAACAAAATTACTCTCTGTCCGGATCAGGCGCCTGGATGCGCTGGCTCCTCCCGCAAACTTCTTTGTGATTCGGTCTGCCGCTTCTTTGTGCGTTTGACCAGTCAAAACATCCATTAAAAGATCTTGTTTTACTTCTTGGGCAAGACCCTGGGTATTCTTCCAGATCCGGCTTGAGTAGTTCTCACCAGACCAGTCTGAGCTTAGAATACTGTCAATCGTCTTGTGGTCTACTTCTGCAAAACTGAATCCATATCCGGCACGCTGCTGGATATCGAAGATCCCCCTGTGATAAGTATCGTAAGCAAGATTCACATAGTGCCTGGTATTAAAGTCTTTTTCCTGCCGATAAATGCCCCGCATCATCAGATCTGTCTGCTGTTGCAGCTCCTGGAGTCTTTCAATCCTCGCTGCGTAGGAAGGAGCCTCCAGTTCGGCAAGAATAGCTGCCTTTGCCTCGCTGTCTGGATTATTCTTTAAAGCCTGTCGCAGTTCATCAAAAGAGGTTGGATCATTCAGGGAATTTAAGAGATGAAACGCTTCTTCCTCAGAAAGATGGTTCTTATCCATATACTTCCGAAAAATGTGCTCCATCTTATATCCTATATACCTGGAAGCTTTGTAATACAGCCTTGCGATATCGTCAGCTACGGACTCTGTTTGTTCCATAGCCTTGTACATCTGCCGGGCCTTTCTGCGTTTCCAGTAATTAAGATTTGCCACGCTTTCCACCCCGATCCTTACGATCCATAACATCCATATGCTTTGCCATCGCATTCAAAAGTTCAAAGAGATCATTGAGGAACGAACCCAACTCAAGAATACAGTACATAAAGAAAAGATCCATTAAAATTTGTGCAATCAAGAGTATTGTCATGATCATTCCTCATCCACCTCCTCGTCCTCTGGGGGTTCATTTGCCTGATTCCCGAACATGGCCTGTTGTTGTTTTATGGACTCTTCGATTTCTTTCTCCACTGCCGCAAGTTCTTCATCCACGTTATCCACAAATGGAACCTGGGCAAGCAAAGTCTTTTTACTTACTTTCCCCCAGAGATTTGCAACGATCTGGCTAATTTCTAAAAGGTTCTTAGGAAGTCCTCTCGTAAACGTAGGAATCACGCCGGTCACGTCTATGTGGAGTCCCTTTTTATCTAGATAGTTTGCAAAGAGTTGTAAACGCTTTCTTAGCCCCTTTTTGTAGTACCTTGTCTTGATCTTTGTAATATTCTCCATGCCAAGAAGCTTGAACTCCATGGCAACACCGGAAACATTTCCGCCGAAGCTCTCGTCCGTCATACACGGGATGTGGGAAAACTTATGGATATCCTGCTCAATCGCCTTTTTTAATATTTCCACTCCGTTTTCATCAAATGTACGGGTTAAATATTCCGCCTTAGTGCCGTTCGGAAGTTCCAGAAGCTTTTCTTTCTTCAAAGCTTTCATCGCTTCGCTGGATTCTTCCTCGTCATCACCCAGCAGGGATCCGTAAATAGCAAGGATCGAATCAATGAATTGTTCTTTATCCTGAATCCGGTCTGACATTAAAGCGTTATATGCATCAATCAGAGGGATCTGGAGTTCATAGTCTCCAATCCCAAGTTTGTTGTTTCGGTATTCGATCACCGGAACCCTGTCAAAGTAATGCGGCTCCGCCTGTTCGTTGAGCGGCTGCCACTCATTCGTACCCTGGATGTTAAGGACGTACTTATAATGCTCTGTCAGCACCGTGGCTACATAAACCGTATTCATCCGATCCGAGTCGTCCTTCTTGGCGTAATAATAGACAGCAAACAATTCTTTCTGCTCAATCGTATCATCGTAGACCATGAAGGTCCGTTCCGGCGGCAGGTTCTTTGTGTGAAGGATCGTTTTGCCCTCCGCTGGATATACATACTCATATGCCCGGCCATAAATCGACATATCCAGGCCATTGTCTCCATCCGTCTCATCTGCGTCTGCCGATTCCAGGGCATCTGTCAGGATTGTAATATCCTGATCGGACTTATATGCGATCTGATTCCCAAGAAAGTAAGAGGTTGCAGTATCTGCAATATCCTTTGCATGGTTACATACAAGCTTATTCTTCCTGTTTTCTTTCAGGATCTCATGTTTGCCTATGTAATACTGTTTCTTTTTCCTCAAATCCAGTGCAAAGCTTCGATGCTTCAAGATCAGATGCCGGATCACCTGCTTACTTAAGTTCGTCTCGTCATACTGCTCTGCCGGCAGTGTAAAAATATACAACTCTATCCCTCCTTATCGGATGCCGTAGCGACTTTTCTTTTTCACTTTAGCCTTGCGGCTGGACATCACATCTTCTAAACCATACCTTGCGGCGTCGATCGTGTGATTATCTTTGTCTGGGTAACTTCCTTTGAAGTTCCCATTCTTATCCTGTTCCAATTCATATCCGGTGAACTCCCTCTTCGCATTTGGGCACTTTTCCGGATCTATGATGATCTCCTCGATCTCATCCGCTAAAAACTCCATACCGAAATCTACGGATCCAGGCCCCTTCTTTGCCCCAGTGATCCGGATGCCGAGTTCTTGCAGGGCTGCGATGGCCCGAGGTTCTTCCGAATCCGCTGTGATCATGCGATTCAATGGATTAAACTTTTTTAATTCCTTGGCGAGTTTAGTATTGCCCATCTTGACTGCGTAGATCTCGCCAAATAGAAAAAGACGCTTTCGCGTCTTGTCGTAGTGCATTTTTAAATAAGCCAGCGGGTCTGCTCCATAACCAAAGTCTAAACCCTGCTTGATCCAGTCAAACCTTGCGATCTCCTCATCTACAATCTTGCGGACTGTAATATTCTCAAACACCTGGCCGCCGGTTCCTGTTGCAATGCCCAGGTATTCATGCTCGTATGCCTTAGGCTTTGTCCGCTGCAAGTGCTCTGCTTCAAGAAAGAACTGCTCACCTAACCACTCCCTGGGAACACTCCGGTAATCACTGTGATGGCAGCAGGTGTCCTCCCGCTCATCCATTACATCCTGATTACACCAGTTATTGATTGATTTTGGCGGGTTCCATGAGTAAAAAACCACATAATCTGTTCCACCACGCATCAGAGACTGCAGGATGGTTCGTTCTTCCTCTGGACCGTCAAACTCTGCACGCTCTTCAAACCAGATGAATTTGAAATACCCTGTTTTCAGTTTTACAGATTTGATCTTCTGTGGATCATCAGCTCCACGAAAGATAATTCGGTTCCCAAACGGCTTATAGGTAAGTCCCAAGGGACTGTATCGGACCTTCCATTGATCCGATACTCCAAGCTTTTTGATCGCCCACAAAAGCTGCTCAAAAACAGACTCCTCAAGGAACCGGCAAACTTTCCGCATCGCGATGGCATTCGCCTCCGGATCTTCCATCATCCCCTTTACAACTTCTTCGCTGATAAAAGAGGATTTTGTAGAACCACGCCCGCCATATAGTTTATAATGTGTATGTCTATGCTCTTTGATATCCCAGTGCAGATCATAGAATGAGGGGGCAATCAGGTCAGAAAGTTTAACTGTCTGGCTTTGGGATGTCATCAACGATCACCACCCCTCCAATCTCCCCGGAATGCTCGATGTCTCGCTTATCTCTCCACTGATCCGGTTTCCGGTTCTTTAACCAGAAGATCTGCGCCGTGGTGTCTGGCACAACCTGCTTTGTAACTCTCTTGGTTTCTTTGCCATACTCCGTCGTTATTTCATCATATTCATATCCTAAAGCCCTTTTTAAGAGAGCGTTTTCCACCTGCCGGTCCACGACCTCTTTCCCCTTTTTTAAGGCCTTGGAAATCTCGGGGTATCTCTTTTTCCATTCATATAGTGTTGCTGGGTTAATTCCTATGTTCTGTGCTATTTGCTCATCTATTAACCCATCGCAGGCCCAGCCCTCTATTTTCAGTAAGCCTTCCGGCTCAAGCCATTCTTTATATTTACCTTTTGCCATAAAGGCTCACCTCCTTCTACAATGGATAACGGAGAATGAAGGACTCGAACCTCCGAACCCCGGAGGGTGTACCGGTTAGCAACCGGGCGCATTTCCAACTCTGCCAATTCTCCAGGTCTGTGTTCTTAGAATAATTATGGTTTGTATAGGACAGAACACAGAAGACCCATTACGATTTACAGTTGCCCCTTGAAAACCACCTGTGCGTCCTCGTTTCGTACCCACGTTTCCCATCGTTTACGCACTCATTTTATTAACTCCAGGGCCATCCGCATGTTGCATCTTCCACGTAAATACAACTTTTTTACGAATGAGTTTTTTGCGACCCGCATCGTGGATTTTTATTGGGCCGCCGTCTAGGTGTAAAAAGCGGATGTCCCGGAATCGAACCGGGATAAAGGGAGCGACCCTTCCGTCTGCCATTGACATAACATCCACGCAAAAACTCCGATACCTTAGAGATACCGGAGTAATGTAAATACTTTAGAGGTTTAATGTTTCAATACGCCTTGCGTTGTTGTTTATCGTGTTTAGCTTGGATGCCACGGCGGCGCCGCCGTGGCATCCAGCTTACAAAAAGGATAATGTTATGCAGTAAAAGCGGAACGATTGATCTATATGACCTACTCGTTCTATAATAAATATAATATATTTTTCGGCGACACAGGGCGACATTATGAAACTTTTTTTAAAAATCTTTCATGTTTCTTCTGACAACTCTTGTCTGTGTAGGCAATCCGCCGTTTTGGAAACATGCTGTTCATTCGCATGGCTACCTGTGGCCATGACAGATTGTCGACATAATAGAGCCGGAACATGATCCGCAGCTCACTGGTCGGCATGCTGTTTATGTAGTCCTCTACCTGGCACACAAGCTCTAACAGCTCCCCTTCCATTTTTGCCGCCTTTTCCTTCCGGGTCTTGATCTGCAATGCCTTTCTGCGTATCGCCGGTGCAGGCAGGCCCTCTACAACAAAGTGCTGCGTGCCACCCAGTCCCCCGGTGACAGTATCCTTTACCGTCCCCTCTTCTTCCATTTTATATAGTTCCCTCTTTAGCTGCTCAATCCTTCGGTGAAGGTCTTTTATTTCTTCTTTCATATCGCTGTACTGGATAAGTATACTCTTGTCTAAAGTCACGTTTCCTGTTCCTCCCTCGGCTTCTCTATCCTCTTAAATTCAACAGTCCACACCCACGGGTTCGCATCCCAGCCATACTGCGCCATTTTCTTTTTAGGGATTGTAGAATCCCAAAGTTCAATAAATTTTTCTTCTACTATCTCATCAATTCCGCAGGATGAAGAAGATGGATTTTGCGGAATACATCGACCATTAATCTCTAAGCATGGATCACATCCAAATGCTCTTATGCCCTCTTTGATTGCATCTTGTATAGTAATCTTCTGTAGCTTCTCTACTCTTACATCCGTAACCTGCAAGAATATCCTCGCTGCTTCTTGAGGCATATGGATAGACGGACGCCACAATATGTTCTGCACTTTACAATCTGCTTTGTACCAGTATGTATGCTTCGCAGGTTGCGCCCATGTTTCCCTCACATATAGAATGTCTCCTATCCCGCATGGCGGTTGTGCATAGAAGATATTTCCGCCATGCTTTTCCGTTCCAAATCTGAATCTCCCAATGTTCTTTTTCTCTCCACATATGCAGAATCCAAGCGGATATATGTGCTCCTTGTCCGGCTGTGGCTTTATTGCCCGCCGTGTTTCTGTCTTTCTGTCGTCCAAGATCGCCCGGACCATATCGGTATTAAATAATATTTGTTTCATGCGTCCTCCTTCCTTAAATTTCAGTTGTCTTCTGTTCCCTTTTGATATTCTTCTTCAGTAACTATTGTTAAAAGTGATGTGTTTACATTAAGTGACCTGGCAGCATACTTTAAAGCACCGTCCTTCATCTTTTCCCTTTCAACTTCAATTTCTTCAATGCTTATTGGATTTTTTAAAGTAAAACCCAGCTTCATGTAACACTCTGATGGATTTCCATCTTCGTCTTCTGCCAATCCAGCATATTTAGAGACCATATAGAAAAAGTCTATCTTCTCTTCCATGTCATCCTCCTATAAATTCTAATCTATCGTTTCAAAGTAAAACGTCACATCATCTTTTATGTGCCGCACAATCCCGAATCTTATGGCTACCTGGAATGGGATGCTATCCCGCATAAGGCGGTGTGATATGCCTGCAAGGTACTTTCTATACCCTTCCAGATCCAGCGTCCTTTTGTAGTGATTGCAGCTACGGCAGGATGGCAGCATATTATCTAATTCATTTGTCCCGCCACAGCGCAATGATTTAACATGGTCTACCTGCATGTTCTTATATTCCAATTCGCATCCGCAGTAGGCACAATGACCATTGCATTTGTTATATACTTTTTCTCTTATACTTTTCGGAATTGTCTTTCTCTTTTCTTCCATGCTCTACCTCCTTAAATTCTAATTCTACTCGTATAAAATTTTCTCTAAACAATTCTTTCTGCATTTTTATTAACTGTTGGAAATCATCCCGTACAAAATATCCGTTGCCGACGGTTTCCAAATAATATTTTTTACCTTCTAAAAAACTCCCATATGCTCCGTCTGTAAGTTCTACATTAAGATTTTGTTTGCATAGATACCAACCAAATTTCTTTTCAGATTGCTTTTCTTTTTTCATAATTACTTTTTTTATGTCCAACTTAATGCTCTCCATAACTGCTCTCATTTCAAGAATTGCCATATACTCTCTCATTGCTCTGAGCTGCATATCATATGTGCTTCTTGGACAAGTTGGGGTAAATGCTAATTCATTTCTATCCCACTTTTCACACATATTCAGTAATCCTCTATATCTGATTGCAAGCTGCATATATTCAGCTTTAAATCTCTCTTTATAATCATTACTGCACATTAGAATTGAAGTATCCGGAAGAGTGGTCATATCACTACATACTCTATATACATCATCAAATTGTTTTTTAGGGGACCAGCTTTCATATCCATCTGAATCCTTAATCAAATATCCTTCGTCATCCGGATTCTCATTTTCCGGAATCGTCCATCCTCTGTACTTATTGTAGTCTCCACGTGTCATTTGTTTTGCTTCTAATCTTTTTGTTCCAATATATTTCTTCATACTTTCCTCTTTCTCCGACACTTAATGGTCAGAAGCTAAAACCTAATTTCCTTTTAGATACACGCCCTCAAATTTTCCTGTGCTAGCAGCATCTTTGGAAGTTTCAAAGGCGTTTTCTATTCCAACGCAACAATCAAATGGGTTATCACCATCATAATAAAAATAAATGTCCTTATTTTTATCTTTTACATTTCTCAAAAACTCTTCAAGTTCACATATTTTCATATTTTTTATATCCTCCTAAATTTTAATCTATTGGTCTTCCACAATGCGGGCAATACCGCGTATATGCTTCTTGTATCTCATCACCGTGTGTTTTTCGCATACGGTTTACTTTGCACATTATGCTTCCTGGTTCACACGCAAGTATACAGGCATTTCTAGCGGGGCATCTGTTACATTTTTCCACGTTTACAACCATCTTCATTTTTCCTCCCTAAATTCTAATCTCGCAACAACCCTTTAAGGCTCCGCGTATTCCATGTTTTCTTTTAACAAAATGCTTGCAATTCATACATTTTTCACCCATCTCAGTACCTCCACAAAATGCTAAATTAATTCTATGGTGGCTCTGCATTAATAGCATAAGCCCCACATTTCCTACACTTTTCTGCTATTTCATACGGAAATTCATAAACCCCATAGCAGAATTTTCTATTATCATCCGGTCCATATTCATGAAGTGATATTTTTGCTTTTTTACAATCATCATCAAGCGGAATCCCTCTTAATTTCGCTCGTCCTCTAAGATTTCTCATTTTTACCTCCTTAAAATGCTAATCTAAACATGCATTCCACGTAGTAACAAACCTATAAGAGTTCCTATCCATATACATACTCTTCCATGATTTCATCCCAATTTTCATAAATATCTTGGAAATTGTTTGCTACGCTATACAATACGTCTTTCTCCTCTTTTTCTCTTTGCTTCACAGCTCTATAAGCATCTTCATCTCTGTACCGCTCAACATGTTCGCTTATCAAGTCGCTTATAACCTTTGGTTCTAATGCGTCCAGCTCCCAGCACTCGTATCCGAATTTGCTTATGTATCCGTTCGACCTGCTGTCGCTCAATTTCGTTGGGTTTGGCGGTGGGCCATATAAATCAATCTGATCTGTATTTAACGCAATCCTATGAAACTCAAGAGACTGGTTTCCAAAGAGAGTATTTCTGTCCTGAATATCCCTGCTCATATCTATTCCGCTTGGGTCGTGGTCACCAAGATGCAGGATAATGACGTTTTTCCCTTCCTTTTGTTTCTGCATTAATCTTTGTGATGCCTGCCACATTTCAGATTGGCTCACATATCCCCGGCAAGAAAAATAGTTAATGTCTAGGCTGCCACATATCTGTCCGATGATTCCCACCAGGGCATCTTTTTCAACCCATACTTCCACATAATTCTCCTGGCCTTTCCAATAGTCAAGATGATAGCTATAAGCTGCCGAATCTATTACCTCGCCCGGTTTCTCCCAATGGGATCGGCCTTTTAGATTTCTTGTCCGGTCTTCAATGGCATTCCAGTCAATCAGACCTGCAAGTCTAGCATCATTAATCAAAGACCCTAAATTCTTATATGATCTTTGGTTGTTTGGGATAATGTCTCTTGCTACCATTTGGTAATAAACCTGCCGCAACGTTAAACTGTACCCCTGGTTTTCGTATTCTTCAATGACCTGATTAATCTTTTCAATCAGTTTTATACTTTCTGATCTAAAATTCTTTGTTATATACGCAATTTTTGGCATTCTTACCTCCTTCCTGCCCGCCGAAGCGGGCTGTAAAACAGGATGCCTAACTGGTTTCTAGTTGCTGTGTGATATATATAGACCCAACATGGGTAAATATCTATTTGTCCCAGGTGACGTATGCGCTACCAGATGTGGGATACACCGTTTTCAATCTCCTGCCGTTTACGATTTTTTCTGTCCGCCGGAATACTCCCTTTTCTGGCTTTTCTCTTAGCCTTTGGTTTTCTTCTATTTTCCAATGTTGCTCCACCCATTTTTCTACGGTATCCTTGCAAATTCCGTACTCCCTGGCAATCTGTCTTTTCCCTTTCCCTGCTAGATATTCCGCCACAACTTGCTCTTTTACCTCTCTGGGACATCGGAGAGCCAGGTAGGAGCTATACTCTGCCGGGGGTCGTAAAACATGTCTGTCCAGATACAGACAGTTCCGTTCGATATTCCGTATTTCTTTGCCGTCTCTCTTACGGATAAGCTGTTTTCTACTCTGTCTTTTGCCACCTGCCGTTTAAACTCTTCTGTGTATTTTCCTGTTCTGCCCATCTATTTCACCACCCTATATGTCCCAGCACTTGCGCCAGTTTCTTTGTCAAAGACCCGTTTCCCGGTTTTTTCGACCAATCCACGCTCTTCTAATCCTTTTAACCGAGGAGCCACGGACTGCCGTTCTTTGCTGTAATGCACGCCATCTAAACACATGCCTATGGCAATCTGGTGGGCAGACAAATCTCGCCCTTGTTCCTTAAGCCATGCATAAATCCGGTTCTCCATGCTTAGTTTATCTCCTGCGCTTAGTCCCTCCCTGCGGCATTCCTTTGCTGTCCTCTCCGCATAATATTTCTTTGCGCTGTCCGGCAGGTCTTCTGGAATCTTCCGTTTCCTTTTCTTCTCCTTCGGCGGCTCCGGCTCCTTACAGCCGATGTCTCCGAAAAAGCTAATCTGCTCCATGCTATCCTCCTATCTGCTGTTCAAACAGCTGTTTTTCCAACTCGTCATAGTCATACTCTCGTTCTTCAAAATTATGGAACTGGGTCTTTACGTCCTTTGTGCTATGCTCTGCCTTTGGTTTCTCGTAATTCCCATCAAGGTAATCAAGGAATCCGCTGTTGAAGAATGTACTGCCATTCTGAGGCTTTCTCCAATCATCCCTTGCCAAGTCCGCCTTGTATCGGTTAATTGCTCTTTCCATCTCGTCATAACCGATATCAAGCAACCGCATCTTTTTGGCATCGGAGATCTGTCCCTTGCCCCTCTTAAGCGGGTAGAGTTTCCACAATCGCTCAAACAATTCGCTGGCGTCAGCCTTGCATATTGTTTTATTCTTTTCTTTCTTAACTTCTTTACTTTCTTTAGTTGTTGTTATTTGAATGTTATCTGTTTGTTCTTTGCTTGTTACTGGCTCGTTATTTTGCTTGTTACCTCCCTGGTACAAATCGTAGTTATTTACGATAAATACGGTATTTTTGTTACTGCTTTTGCTTGTTATCTCGCCTGTTGATCTTAGCTTTTTTATAGCCGTCCTGACCTGCATTACAGATAACCCTGTTTCGGTTGCCAGCTTTTCATAAGAGGATACGATCGACCCACGTTTAATCTCCTGCCCCTTCCATTTCTTATCTGTCCAGTTCACAGTGATTAAAAGATGAAGAAACACCCGGCTCACGTTAATATCGTCATACCACTCCCACTCGGTAAATTTCCGGAACAGCTTAATAAACGTGTCGATAGTATCACTCTCCCATCAGATCCTTTCCTGCGGCCCATTCTCTGTATAACTCTATCCAGTCGTCCAGGAGCATGGTAACTTTCCATTGCTCCCGGTTTTTCCGGTGCATGACGCATGGTATCTCACCTTCTCTGGCATCGCTCCTGGCTTGGGCCATTGCGATATCCAGGTTTAGTTTTTCGACCCTTTTACACTCAATGTGCATATACGGTAGACCGATTACATCTGCAGATCCGTCAGCACCGCAGTACTGCTGTCCTCTACGTGCTCCGTATCCGTGTTCTCTAAGGATCTTTGCAAGTTCTAATTCCCCGGCTTTTCCTTTTGCTTTGCTGTTTATAGCCATGATCTACCTCCAAACTCTTTCCGGAAGTCTTCTCTGGTTCCATAGTGCCTTTCGTAATATTTCTGTGCCTGGGCTTTCAAATGGTCATCCAATTTCTTTAAACTTTCTGACCATGTAGCCATGGCCCCATTTGGATGCAAGTCCGGGCGGAGAGGGACAACAAATCCGTACTTCTCTGATAGCTTTCTATTCGCTCCGCCAAAGACATGATGCCGCTCTACCGGGGCCGCCCCGGTGAAATAGCAATGGTCCATATCTTCTGTAAATACGCTTCTAAGCCTTTTCAAACTTCACTCCCCACCTTTCCTCCATCTTCCTGATCTCTTCCGGCGTTGCTGTCTCTATTCCAAGCGCCTTTGCCTCCTGTACGGTCCCTTCAATTAACCGTGACATTTCTTTCGTGTTATATGTATGCGAACCTCTCATGACAAGGTTGACACGAAACACCTTCCCTGCGCTATTTATATGTGTCTCTGTCGTCGGCTGTAGGTGCGCAAACTCTACGTCATAGGCGTTTATATCATCGTCAAGCGGCAAGCTCACAAGATTACCGCCAATCCGTTCATATTCGCCATATTCGGAAATAAGACGGTTCTTTATGTAAACGTTGCTTTGCCCTGTGACATCTGCAATTTTTCCGATTAGCTCATGAAAATAAGAATTTGCATTAAGGCTCCTTTTTTCTCTGTATTGTACGATCTTCACAGACAGTTTCTCTTTGTCTTTCAAACGATCATATTCCTGCCTCACATCCTCATTCAGTTCAATTTCAAGTTTCTGGTGGCCTGATGCATAATCTATGCCAAGGCCACCAAGTTTTCCCGTGCACTCCATAGGTTACTCCTTCGGATCTGGTATTTCCTCTTCAGAAGGAACATAGTCGGGTGTTTTCTTCATTCGGATCATAAAGTTTTTAAATTGTTCGATTGTCATATCTGTAACTTTTTTAATATTGTAGGTTTCTAATATAATTCCGCTTGCTATATTCGTTCTTTTCAGCTCCGCATTGATCGTATTCACCATGTCCTTGCTTACCTTCTGCGTCCCCTGCGGTGGCTTCTGTCCCCCTCCATCGTGGTCCGCATCTTTTACATCGTCTATGCAGAAAAGGCCGTTCAGGGCATATTTCCTTGCGTAAGAACTTGTTGCCCCTGTAATCTGGCTTTCATCCATTCCTTTTTTTTGCACAGATTCTCTTGCCAGTGCAGCGTTTTCAATCATTTCTCCAGTTTCTATGTCTGTAAATACCGCCGTAGCCTTTATGTAAAAACGGTCCCCTATTTGCACAACATCATCTGTTAAGCGCAGGTTGGCACCAACAGATTGCAATAATGGTTTTGCCGCTTCTAAGATATCCTCACAGTTTCTATAATGGTAGTTTCCAAACTTATTAAACTGGTTTTTGGGGGCTTTCAGATCCGATTGCACCATTAGGAGTTTCGTCTGTATCCCGATTGTCTTTTTCTCCGCCATCCTTATACCTCCCTACGATCAAAGAAGATGCCTACACTATTCATATAGGTTTCGATCTGTTCAAGTTCTTCATTTGTGCCTACGACTGTGTAGGCAACTTTCTTTGTATTTGGTTGCACAAAAGGTACATCTGCGCTGGCTGCGGCCTCTTGGATCACCTCGCCGGGCACTGGTTGCTGAATGGGTTCTGTCCATGGAACACTGTTCTGTTTCTCCTTCTGCTTTTGAAGCACCTTCTGTTTTGTCTCTTCATATTCATTCACATAACAGATTGCCTCCGTAAGATCCAGGGAGCTTAGGTAGATTCCAACGGCATCCTCTTTGCAATCTGTATTTAGAGCTTCCAACGTCTTCAATTCTGTAGAAATTTCAACTGCCATATCCTCAAGTTCTTTCTGTATCTTTGGAATAGAGTAGGTGCTGTTTTCCCACTTATGGTTGTAAACCTTCTCCAGCGGGATCTCTGTCCCCTCAAAGACCTCTTGGAAAATCTCTTGGATTTTCTCTCTTTTTTTCTGTATTCTCTTTTCCTCAAACGCATTGATCTGACCAGAGATTAGGTTAATCGGCTGGTCAATAAGCCCTTGCAATTCCTTACACTTAGATTCAAAATCCGCATAAGGGACAAGGCACTGTTTTTTTACTTCTTTTCGTTTCTCTTCGATGGCCTTTTTCATTTTTCGGAGTGCCGCAACTTCCTTCTTCGCATCCTTCTTAGTATCCTCAGAAAACTGCGCATCCTTATAAAGTTCCATTTGTGCCGCCAACGTTTCTTTTATTTCTTCATAGTTAAACTGGATTTCCAATTTTTGATTCACCTGTACTGCAAGTTCTGCCATTGTTAAATCCTCCATTCTGTGCTACAATAGCACTGTATAAATATATTTTTTATTTGTTCCGCCCCCGTTGGAGTTGCCGCTCCGAAGGGGCATTTTAAGTTTTTGCTTCATTTTTATATTTCCTTCTCACTAGTTAACATCAAATGAATTATCAATATCGTATGTATGTTCAACGTCAATAATAATCGGGATCTCGTTCATGACAGCCTGCACAAGCATTAATTCTACGTCATTCAGGCGTCCAAAACTAAACCTTTCGTTAATATCGTGTCCGTCAAGATATAAGTGTTTTATTATTCCTTTCGAACCAAATGGAATCTTATGCACCGCAAAACTAATTGCACTATCAGAAGAATATCTGTGCACTCTGTCATCGTAGTCCATCTCGCAGTCAATCCATCCGTACTTCTCATTAATTTCACACTTACAGTGCCATCCTTCATCCATGCGGTTAAACTTCTCTTCCTCCTCAACCTCTTTGCAGGCAATTTTCCTGTACTTTTCAAAAATACTGGATAACTTAATTTCCTTTGTTTGACAAAGGAATAAATCCCTAAATCTCTTCTCTGCTTTCTTGCACATATCTTCCCTGCACGTCTCATTCATGATCTGAGACATTTTCTCAATCATGAATGCGTTGTATGATTGGAAATCCAGATCAGCAGCGACCTTTGACACCTGTTCTGTTATTTTCTGTTCAATTGTATTTCTCAGTTTATAACTGCCAAGCGAATCTTCAACTGCTTTCACAATTGTGTTTTCAAAAGTTTCAGCGATCTTTTTTTCTATAGTCCCTTCTGCCTCCAAAGTATCTATTCTCTTTTTGACAATCTCTGTTATATCTATGTTCATATCTGTTCCTCCTAAATTTTTGATCTCCATGCTACTCCTGCCGCCCAGCAACACACTGCCAATGTCTTGTATCCGGTTAGAGCCAGAAGACAGCCAGCGGCATATAGGGCCTGTGACATTCTCTGTTCTGCCATAAGTCCTCCTTATATATACTTTTCCTTTGGGATCTGTAAAATAACATTTAGCTTTGCCAGTTCCATCCCGGTAAATTTCCCTGGATTTTCCCGCTTATACTTAAATGCTACATCTGAGATTCCAAGCTTTATTGCCATCTTTTTGTTATCCATTTGTCGGAGCATCATGTATTCTTCCAGGACTCCCCGCTTGGAACAGATAATTTTATCTGCGTCCGATAATGCTAGCCTCGGCATTCTGATCACCTCGCTTTCTCTTGTAAATATTTCCTTTTCTCCTTATAATCTAAGTACAGGCCATGGTGAGCTGAGTACACAAGGAAGGAGAGTAAGAAATATGGATTCTAAGCCAATAATCATAAATGGATATGACACTCATTTTGTCGAAGCTAAGGATGAAATAGGATCAATGAGTAAGTTTCTTATTGTCATTTCTGTATCACCTCCATACAATTTTTAACATTGATTTAATAGAACAAATGTTCTATTATTGGTTTGTTGTTTCTTCCTCAAGAAAATACTCAAGGGGAACATTGAAGTAATCAGACAAAATTTTTATTTTGTCGATTTTGGGGTTACTTTTCCCGGATTTCCAATCATAAAATAATGTTGAATATAATCCCGTATCTTTTGCTACTTGGTAAGCCGTTATGTTGTTTTTTAACAATAAGTCTGCAAATTTTTTGTAAGAAAACATGAAATTCCTCCTTTTCTAACTTTTTTATTGATTTTAGATAGGAAATCCTATATAATATAAATCACCATAAATTATATTAAGTAAATCTAGGATTTCCTAACTTGTATCCTCATTATATCTAGGATACTCTATATTGTCAAGCACTTTTTTTTAGAATTTCCTAGATATCCTGAGAGGTGATAAAGAATGTACGAAATATTCGAAAGATTATTAAAAGAAAAAGGGCTGAAAGCAGCTGATGTGACCAGAGGAACTGGTATAAAGTCGCCAGTTTTTTCAGAATGGAAAAAAGGAAAAAGTAAGCCGAACACAGAAAAAATGATTAAAATAGCGAGGTTTTTAGGTGTATCAGTTGAATATCTTATCACAGGGGAAGGGAGCAATTACAATCCGTCTCTAAATAGAAAAGATGAAAAAGATATTGAAAAACTATTAACGCAAACATTAGAGGATTTAGAAAAAAGTCAAGATGGACTGATGTTTTCTGGTGAAGCCCTTGACGACGAAACCAGAGAATTATTGAAAGCTAGTCTAAGGAGCAGCCTAGAAATAGCAAAGATCAATGCAAAAAAGAAGTTTACACCAAAGAAATACAGGAAATAAGGACGTGGTTTATTGAACATTAAGGAAATTGTGGTAGGTTTAAGAAAGAAATATAAAACCTCAAATCCGTTTGAAATTGCAAAATCTATGAACATATGTATTCTTTATGAAGATCTTGGAGAAATATATGGATATTACAATAATCCATTGAGAATGAAACAGATACATATCAACTGCAACCTTCCAGATCACTTACAAACATTAACATGTGCTCATGAACTTGGGCATGCTGTACTGCACCCAAGGTCGAACACTCCATTTCTCAGGAAAAGTACCTTTATTTCTGTCGACAAAATGGAAAATCAAGCAAATAAATTTGCAACTGAGTTAATTATTTCTGATAACATAATCTATGAATATCAAGATTTTACAATAGGGCAGCTTTCTGCCCTCCTCGGGTACAGTGAGGAAATAATAAAGCTAAAATTTCAATACAGCTATTAATACACTTAAGAGGGATGTAACAATTAACTGCACAATAAGGAGGAACACATGAAAAAGAAAATCATTGTATTAGGGGTAGCTACTGTTATGGCCTTGTCACTAACTGCTTGTGGCAGTTCTGGTGATAAAAAAACAACAGCCACTAAACCAACAAAAACTACAGAGGGAAAAAAGGAAGAGCAGAAAAAAGGTGTGGACAAAATAAATCTTGATAATTCCGAGGGCAGCCTTGTTTACAAAAAACATGAGGTTGCAAAAGACAGTGAAGGTAAACCTGCTGTTCGAATATATTTTAAATACACAAATAAATCAGACGACACAAAGTCTGCGCAAAGCACTTTTTATCCACAGGTATTCCAAAACGGTAAAGAATGTGACTTTACTATGGGAGATTTTGATACTCCGAACAAAGCAGAGGAAAATCTTTCTAAGGAGCTACAAAAAGGTACGAGTGAAACTGTAGCTTTCATATATAAACTACAGGATAAAAAACATAATGTCACATTAAAGGTATCTGATCAATCTACAGATGGACTTGCAAATGACATTTATCAAGAACAATTATTAGCACTTAAATAAACAGAGGAATACATAAATGTTTGAAGAATTAGAAAATATAGTGTTTTCACAAGAATGTGAAGTTCATGAGGATATTCAAGGTATATTGATCCATGGCGAGTGTATAGTCCATTCATATAATGATGTGACTAATATCATTTCATTTACAAATAAAAGGTTGGTCGTTAGAATAGCAAAAGGAATCACCGGTAAGAAGTCAAAGATTTACGTGATCCCATATAAATGTATTCTTTTATATTCTGTTGAATCAGGGAAAGTTGCTTCTACTATTGAATTGCAAACAAAAGCAGGTGATCTCCGTATTCAACTTGATCGGAAAGTAGATGTAAAATCAATCTGTAAAGTAATATCTGAATATTTATTGTAAATCAAAAACCGCCCGGCGGCAACCGGACGGCACATAAGATACTATTATCAGGATGATGCCTGATATAATACGATTCGCACTCATATTATATCATCCCGGCATCTATTCTGGCAATAGGTGTTATTTTTATACTCAAATTTAGAAAGGATGATATAAAATGCCAACAGCAAAAAGACTTCCATCTGGATCCTGGAGGTGCCAGGCGTACAGCCATTCAATCACTGCAACCGATGACATGGGAAATATTATATATGATAAGGATGGAAAGCCAAAGAAAAAGAGGATCTATCAATCTTTTACATCTGATGACACCACCAAGCGTGGTAAAATCGAGGCCGAGAAAATGGCCAATGACTTCCTTTTAAACAAAAAAGTAAGAAAAAACCCCGCAGCAAATATGACTTTAAAGGCGGCCTATAAAGATTATGTGAAAAACAGGGAGTCTATCTTATCGCCCTCTACTGTCAGAGAATACAACAGAGCTGCCAGAAACGATTTTCAAGACATTATGGATATGAATATACTTAAAATCACGCAAGAGCAAATACAGGTTGAGGTCAATAAACTGGCAATCAAAAATTCTCCTAAGACAATCCGAAACAAACACGGTCTGCTGTCTGCTGTATTCGCTGTATACCGCCCAGATTTTATACTTAGAACTACGTTGCCTAAAAAAGTACGCCCAGACCTGAAAACGCCCACTGACGACGACGTGAAGGTCCTGATCGGTCTTGTAGCCGGCACTAAGTTAGAAATACCGGTATTACTTGCTGCATTTGGCCCTATGCGACGCGGAGAGATATGCGGATTAACGAAAAGCTATATATCTGGAAATATTGTTCATGTTCACTGGACTATGGTTTTAAACGATCAGCACGAATGGGTCTTAAAATCCCCTAAATCTTATGCCGGAGACAGATACATCGAATTTCCGGATTTTATCATAAAGAAGCTGATGAAATGTGACGAAAAAATAGTAAAGCTGAATCCAGCGCAAATCACAAATCAGTTTATGCGGCTTTTGAAAAAGCATAAAATGCCGCATTTCCGTTTCCACGATCTTAGGCATTACTGCGCCTCCATACAACATGCATTAGGGATTCCGGACAGTTACATTATGCAGCGAGGTGGATGGGGATCTGATGCTGTGTTAAAATCTGTATACCGACACACTTTGGAAAATAAAGAAAACGAAATGAATCAGAAGGCAAATGACTATTTTAAAGAATTATGCAACACGAATACAACACAGAAATAAAAGAACCACCGTAAATACGATGGTTTTGTAATGCGGATGACAGGAATCGAACCTGCACTCCGAAGAACTAGATCCTAAGTCTAGCGCGTCTGCCAGTTCCGCCACATCCGCATAAAAAATGCCATCTATACTATAAATGATAGATGACTAAGTGAGCGTGCGGGGATTCGAACCCCGGACAACTTGATTAAAAGTCAAGTGCTCTACCACCTGAGCTACACACCCGTACTGGGCTAGCTGGATTCGAACCAGCGAATGCAGCAGTCAAAGTGCTGTGCCTTACCGCTTGGCGATAGCCCATTATCTTTCAGGAAATCCAGTAGTCCTGTATTGATAAAACAAAAAGGGTGGGTAATGGGATTCGAACCCACGGCCTCCAGAGCCACAATCTGGCGCGCTAACCAACTGCGCTATACCCACCATAAACATAAACTATAAAACTATTATTTCAAAAGAGCGAAATAAAAACGAGCCTGAGGGGATTCGAACCCATGACCTACGGCTTAGAAGGCCGTTGCTCTATCCAGCTGAGCTACAGACTCATATGCATAAATATCTTTACTTTGCTTCGCAAAGTGAAAGCGGGTGATGGGAATCGAACCCACGTGATCAGCTTGGAAGGCTGGAGTTCTACCATTGAACTACACCCGCAAAGTCGGGGTGACAGGATTCGAACCTGCGACCTCTTGATCCCAAATCAAGCGCTCTAGCCAAGCTGAGCCACACCCCGATATGTAATTCCTTCTTGAAAGACTTTCCAAAACTGCTGTTGTTTGGCTGCCCTCTTTCTCACAAGCAAGATTTATTATACTGGACAGGCGCGCAAAAGTCAACATCTTTTTTATATTTTTTTAAAACTGGGCTAAACCGCATAACTGCGCGCTTTGTGGCATATTCTTCCACAGTTTTATACATACTTTTTAAAAAAAGTTTTATATTATGAAGTTTCAAATAACGCTTCTGCCCCCCTAAATTTCAATTTTCGGATACGAAGCAGTCAGGCCGCCTCATCTGCTCAATCCTCACACTTTGAATAACTTTACAACTTTTTTCCTGAACAACAAAAAAGAAGGCATCCCACAGCTGAGATGCCCTCTGTAAATTTTATTCTTCTTCCTCTTTTGCAGATAACTTTATATCATCTTCATCTTCAAAGAAATCATCATCAAAATCGTCATCGAAATCATCGTCAAAGTCTTCCATATAATCTGGAGTCAAATACTTGTAGACCGCATAAGCAATCCCTGCCACTGCCGCGATTGCACCGATGATTGCCAGAGCCCAGACAATTTTATTATCTTCTTTGTCTTTCTTGTGCATAATGTCTGATACTTTTGCTGCGCTTAGTAAATCGTCAAAACTTTTCATGTCATTCACCCTTTCTTATGTGTTTTTTTTATTATATCACTTATCCCGTTTCATTACTAATCTTTTTTCTAATTTTGCTCGGTTTTCTTTAATTTTGCAAAGGAAGCAAACATCTTTTTTACACCGTGTTTATCAAAGTCTACCGTAACCTCATAATCCCGGCCTCCGGAGACGATTTCCATGACGGTACCCTGGCCGAATTTGATATGGCTCACACGGTCGCCTGCGCCATAAGAAAGCGACTCTGCCTTTGGTTCTGCAAATTGATGTTTTTGGAACGGTTTTCGGAACTGAGTCCTTCGGTTGGATGAAAAAATATCATGATCCGGACGCTTGTCATTTAGATTAACGCCGTAATCCAGCTTTAAAAGCTCCTGAGGGATCTCATCGATGAAACGGGACACCTTGTTAAACTGAGTTCTTCCCTGCATCATCCTGCGCTTTGCGGCACTCAGATAAAGGCGTTCTTTGGCTCTGGTAATTCCCACATAACAAAGCCTCCGCTCCTCCTCCAGTTCTTCCTGGTCTTCAGAGATAATGGTCATATAACTCGGGAAAATCCCGTCCTCCATTCCGCTCATAAATACATATGGGAACTCCAGCCCCTTTGCACTGTGGAGTGTCATGAGGATGACCCTGTTGTCTGAATCTTCCAGGCTGTCGATGTCTGCTACCAGAGCGATTTCCTCGAGGAGACCCGAAAGTGTAGGGTCCTCCGCAGCCTCTTCATATGCAACGATTTTATTCAGAAGTTCATTGATATTTTCTATTCTGGCCAGGGCCTCTTCCGTTCCCTCGGCCTCAAGTCCGGTTACATACCCTGTCTGCTTCAAAATATAGTGAAACAGGTCTTCCAGGCTTCCCTTCTGTGCCTGTTCCCTGAAATCCGCAATGAGTTCTGAAAACTTTTCGATTTTTCTCTTTGCATTGGCAAGGGATTCTATCTGTCTTGCCTCAAAGCAGGCATCCAAAAACCCTATATTCTGCTCGATCGCATAGGTCTGAACCTTGTCGATGGTCGTCGCGCCGATCCCTCTCCGGGGAACATTGATGATCCTTTTCACTGCCAGATCATCAAGGCCGTTGTCCACAGCCTTCAGATAACAGATCACGTCCTTTACTTCTTTTCTCTGATAGAAATTCATTCCGCCCACGATCCGGTAAGGAATATTTTTAATCATAAATTTCTCTTCAAAAATACGGGACTGTGCATTGGTCCGGTAAAGAATCGCGATATTTTTATAGTTCACACCATCCTTTGCCAGGCGGCCGATCTCTTCGACGATCTGTCCCGCCTCTTCATATTCTGTCCCATATTGGTGAAATACAATCGAATCTCCGTCGTCATTTTCTGTCCAAAGGGCTTTTTCTTTCCGGCCCTTATTGTTTTTGATGACTTCATTGGCGGCATTCAGGATATTCTTCGTGGAGCGGTAATTCTGTTCCAATTTGATTACTTCGGCATCCTGAAATACTCCTTCAAAGTTTAAAATATTTTTGATATTAGCACCCCGGAATTTGTAGATGGACTGATCGTCATCGCCTACGACACAGAGATTCTGATACTTCCTTGCCAGCATGCTGATGAGCTGAAACTGGATGGTATTTGTATCCTGGTACTCATCCACCATGATATAGCGGAAGCGTTCCTGATAATAGTCCAAAACTTCAGGGTGAAACTGAAACAGCTCTACTGTTTTAAATAAAAGATCGTCAAAGTCCAAGGCATTGTTGGCCTTCAGCTGTTTTTGGTATTCCTTATAGATTTCTGCAATTTTCTTTTTCTTAAAATCAAAATTATACCGGGTCTCGTATTCTCCCGGTGTCATAAACTCATCTTTCGCTGAGGAGATTGCATTCATCACGGCACGCTCCGGCAGACTTTTTGTGTCCACCCTGAACTGCTTGCAGATGCCCCGGATCAAAGACTTCTGGTCATCGCTGTCATAAATGGTAAAACTGTTGTCATAGCCAAGCTTGTCGATATGTCTCCTCAATATGCGGACACAGGTAGAATGAAACGTGCTGACCCATATATGTTCCGCTCCGGAACCCACCAGGGCATCCACACGCTCTCTCATCTCTCTGGCTGCTTTATTGGTAAATGTTATCGCCATGATGTGGTAGGGATTGACTCCCTGTTCGATCAGATAGGCGATCCTGTGGGTCAGGACCCTTGTCTTGCCTGAGCCTGCGCCGGCCAGCAGAAGCAGAGGCCCTTCCGTACAAAATACGGCTTCCCGCTGCTGTTCATTCAATGTATCATATATGCTCATATGTAATATCCTTTCTTGCTTCTGTTCTACTTCTGTTTAACCTTCCTTTCCGGTAAGACTAACTACTATTATACTACATCCGGTCAAAACAAAGAAGCGATAAATGTGCCTGAGTTTTTACACCCCGCCTCCGGAACAGAAATTCTGCGGAAAATGTCATATCAGAGACTTGTCATATAGTTTAAAAAACCGTATAATGTAGTTATCATGCAATCAAGGAGGACGATGTATGGATGATTTAAAAGAAAAACTTTCAAAGTGGCTGGAATTAGACTATATTCTACCGGAAGATATTCCAAATATCGACCTTTATATGGACCAGATCACGACTTTTATGGACACAGAACTAAAAAATTCCACACGGTTTAAGGGAGATAAGATCTTTACCAAAACAATGATCAATAATTATTCAAAAAATGATCTGCTGCCGCCTTCCAGCAAAAAGAAATACTCCAGAAATCATATGATTCTTTTAATCTATATCTATTACCTGAAAAACTTCATGTCTATCTCAGACATCAAGTCTCTTCTGGCCCCGCTGAAAAATCACTTTTATGACGATGACAGGGAACTGTCGTTTTTCGATATCTATGAGGAGATTTATCAGCTGGAACACAGACAGAAACCGGTAATCGCGGAATCCGTGGCGGATGACCTGAAAAAGGCCAGGGAATCTTTTGCTTTCGTGGAGGACGAAAAGGACAGGGATCTGCTTCAGCATTTTTCCTTCATCACACTTTTGTGCTATGATATTTATGCTAAAAAACAGCTGATTGAGAAAATGATCGACAATTTCTATACTGACGATCCAGAAAAAGAAAAAAAGAGAAAAAAATGAAGAAATAGACGAAAGCCTATTTCTTCATTCTGTTAAATACCAAATCATATCCGTCGCTTCCGTAGTTTAAAGAACGGTTGACCCTGCTGATCGTAGCCGTGGATGCGCCCGTCTTCTCTGCCACTTCCAGATACGTATGCTTTTCCCTGAGCATAGAAGCCACTTCAAAACGCTGCGCCAGGGATTCCAGTTCGTTCACCGTACATAAATCTTCAAAGAAAGTAAAACACTCTTCCTCTGTCTCCAACGTAAGAATCGCCTGAAACAGCCGTTTAGCGGCTTCCGTTTTAATCTTTTTGCTCATAATATGCTGCTCCTTTTCCTGCTTCGAAATTTCGATGCTTGATTAGTTTTAATATACAACATCAGCGCGTTAAAGTAAAGAAGATTTGCACCGATTTTTCCGCTGTGCATACTCTATGAAATAAAGTATTTTTTAGGAGTTTTTATGAAAGCAAAAAAACTTGCTGCCGTGTTCCTGACTTCTGTACTGGCTCTGGGCGTTTTGTCCGGATGCGGAACATCTAAATCCGAAGAAGAGACAAAAAAGCTCACCAAGGTCACCTTAAACGAAGTTACCCACTCTGTCTTCTATGCTCCCCAGTATGTAGCCATTGAAAAAGGATATTTCAAGGATGAGGGCATTGACCTGAAGGTTGATACAGGATTCGGTGCAGATAAGAGCATGACCGCTCTGATCTCCGGGAATGCAGACATAGGCTTCATGGGGCCGGAAGCCAGCATCTATCAGTACAACGAAGGAAACCAGGACTATGCCGTCAACTTTGCGCAGCTGACCCAGCGCGCAGGCAACTTCCTCGTTTCCAGAAAAAAGATCAAAAACTTCTCATGGAACGATATCAAGGGCAAAGAAGTGATTGGCGGACGAAAAGGCGGAATGCCTCAGATGATCTTTGAGTATGTTCTGAAGAAACAAAAGATTGATCCGAAAAAAGATATCAGGATGGTCCAAAATATTGACTTTGCCAACACATCCGGGGCTTTTTCCGGCGGCACAGGAGACTTTACGGTGGAATTTGAACCCAATGCAACCGCTCTCGAAACACAGGGTGCAGGATATGTTGTTGCATCCATAGGCGTGGAAAGCGGGTTTGTTCCTTATACGACTTATTGTGCAAAGAAGAGTTATATCAAAAAGAATCCGAAAATCATACAGGGCTTTACCAATGCTATCAAAAAAGGCCAGCAATACGTAAATAAACATACTCCGGATGAGATTGCCGCTGTCATCGGCGGACAGTTCCCTGACGTATCGAAAAACGATTTGATCACCATCATCAAACGCTACAAAGATCAGGATACCTACAAAGAGAATCCTGTGTTCAGTGAAGACGGATTTGCCCTTCTTCAGGATATCCTGAAAAACGCAGGGGAATTAGATGACACTGTCCCATTCGATAAACTGGTCGACAATACTTTTGCCGAAAAAGCAAAATAAACCTGTCTTTTGATTTCCTGTTAAAAAGACTGCAGACAATAGTTCGTGATATGTCTGCAGTCTTTTTGTCTGGTGTTTTCTATGCAGTCCTTTTTTGTTTGCTCACAAGCATGGCCGCTGCAAACAGTGCCAGAGCAAATCCCGCCTGGATCAGGATTCCCTGCATCGCAGGCCATATATGGCTCATGTCCAAAACATCCAGCTGGTCGATCAGCTTATTGGACCTGATATACCAATAGGTCGGAAGGAATCTTGAGACAGTCAGCACCTGTTTGCTCATAAACTCGAGCGGCACAAACACCCCTCCCAGAAATGCACTTCCAAGAGACACCACATTTATGACTCCCTGAAGTGCGTCATCATTGGTGACGAGAAGCCCCGCGAGAAAGGATATGCCTGCCGAAACGCCTATGAACATTACGCCGTTGAGCATAAACAGCAAAAGGTTGCTCTGAAAAATCTCATTCCGGTACATCGCCATAGCCAGCAGCATAAACACCAGCCAGCAGCCCACGGATGCCGTCAATGTCCCAAGCGCCAGCTGAAGATTCCTGGATCTTTCTGTGGCCGCGGAGCACTGGTTTCTTCTTCTGATATCTTTTTTATAAAAGACCATGAATACCGGGCTCACTGCCACTGTGATCAGCGCAATAAAGATATAGGCAAGGTACTGGAAATAATATGCGGTATTGCTCTGTTCGCCGGCTTTTTTGCTTCCCATCAGGTCCACCTTTGCCGATGACCTCAATGTATTTTCAGCCCTCTCCACCGCCTGCTGTTCTGAAAATCCTGAGGCCAGATAGCTCCTCACCATCTTTGTAAACTTATTTACCTGCTGGTCAATCATATAGCCGCTGGTGGAGCCGGGAACCTTTACATTTTCTATTTGTGCCTTTTTATTTTCACTTAACAGGCTCTCTCCGAATCCTTTCGGCAGGATCAGAATATATTCTACATTTCTGTAAAACAATTCATTCTGCATTGTTTTCTTCTCATCCTTTATATCTTTTACATTTTGTTCATTTGAAAGAAACGTTTTCAGCGCTTTGGAAACTGTGCTTTTGTCATGATCTACAATGCCTACATTAATTTTTGTTGTCTGAAATCCGGTATCACTGTTTTTTCCGAAGCTTGAAAACAAGATTGTCAGTGCGAAAAAAATTCCGGCATAAATAGACATTGAGAGTTTTTTACTTCTGACAATCTTAAAAAAACATTTAAATACTTGCATATTTTTTCCTCCTCATCATGAAAAAGCTCCCAAGGCAAAGTAAAACAGAAATTATGATCAGTGAAATACAGCTTCTGAAATAAACCGACAGGTCATCATAAATATTCAGGCTGTAAAAGCAGTCCGTGATCAGCGCTGCCGGATTGATCCTGTTGAAAATCGGTACATGTTTTTCCACAATGTCTTTCATATTTCCTACCATTAATCCGCTGAAAAAGCAGAAAAACATACTGATGCCTATGTTGAGCCCGCTTTTTGTATCTCTGGACATCCGGCCGATCGAACCGATGAACAGCCCTATGGACACCCCGGTAAAACATCCGAAGAATCCGGCCAGCAAAATAAATCCTGCCTGGCTTCCAAGATCAATTTTCAGCACCAGCCACATATAGCCGATCGCCACCAGGAATGCCAAAAACTGCACCGTCACGCCTACGAGGAAGTCAGCTGCTGTACTTTTCAGCTTCTCTGCTGGAGAAACTGCTTTTCTGGCCGCAATATCCGACAAGTTCGCCTGAGCATGGAGGGCACTCTGAAGCCCCAGAAAACCTCCATAAAGACATACCATGGCAAGCAATGCATAAAAATACTGCACCATCATATTGGCATCTTCATTTCCCAGACTGATCTGCTGATTCTCTACCATATTTTGTGACATTGCTTTTACCAGTTTTTCCATCCCTTCCGGGTGTTCTTTTATCGTTTGCCGTACCATGTTATTCATCTGGATATATTGATCGCTGACCTCTTTTAAAATCGTCTGGTTGATACCATTTTCTTTTACTGTAAGCCTGACATTGTCTCCCAGAGTATAAAAGCCGTCAATCTTTCCCTCTTGGAGCAGCTTTTCGGCTTTCTTCAAAGATGTGTACTGCACTTTCAGAAGCTGATCTTCACCTTTTTTTGAAAGCTCTTCCGCAGTCTGCTTAAACCCTTCTGCACCTTTTGCCGCCTTCGTCTCCACGATTGCCACCGGGACTGCTTTCAGTTCTTCTGAATCGTTTAAAAGATTTCCGAATCCAAAATAAAACAGGGAAGCGAGTATGAGAGGAAATGCAAAACACCAAAAAATAGCGGACTTATTTCTAATGGATGCTTTGAAATAATATTTATATAAATGCCAAAACATAGTTTCCCCTCCTAATCTCTCAGCTGTTTTCCTGTGATCTCCAGAAATACGTCATTTAATGTAGGAAGCTCCGAATAAACTCTGCCGAAAGAAACTTCTCTTTCAGACAGGTATCCCAGAACATTTACCAGGTTATGACTGCCCCCGCTGCACTGCACATGGAGCTTTCCGTCTGTGTAATCCACCTGGAATACATGTTGCATATTACGTATTGCCTGAAGCTCCTCTCTCTTCAGGTCAGATACATCCACCGTGATCTTTTCTCCCATCTTGATCATCTGTTTCAGCTCTTCTTTCGTTCCGGTGGCCAGGGGCCGTCCCTTATCCATAATCAGTATCCTGCTGCATATCCGTTCCACTTCCTCCATGTAATGAGAAGTATAAACGACAGTTGCCCCCTGTCGGTTCAGTTCAAGAATCCCCTCCAGGATCTTATTTCGGCTCTGGGGATCAACTGCCACCGTAGGCTCATCTAAAAAGATCAATTTTGGTTTATGAGCAATGCCGCAGGCAATATTGAGGCGTCTTAACAGGCCTCCGGAAAGCTTGGGCGGGTAAAACTTCCGAAATTCCTCCAATTCTACAAATTGGACAGCTTCTTCCACAAGTCTCTTTCTCTCCTTCTTGTCTCTGACATAAAGTCCGCAGAAATAATCAATATTTTCAATGACCGTAAGTTCATCAAAGACTGCAACGTTCTGCATCACCACACCGATCTCTCTCTTGCTCTCATAGGAGTCGGCTTCCATGGGTTTCCCGAAGACTCTTATCTCACCTTTATCATAGGATAAGAGTCCCAATATACAGTTGATAGCTGTAGTTTTCCCCGAACCATTCGGCCCAAGAAGTCCGAAAACCTCTCCCTTCCTGACCTCCATATTTAAATGGTCCAGTGCCAAAAGATCCTTATATCTCTTAACTAAATTTTTTATTTCAATAATAGACTGTTCCATAATTCCACCCCTTTCATTTGATGTTTTAACTTTACCTGATCCTGCTGTATGGTTACAGTGCCTTGTGTCAGGAGTGGAGGTGACATTTGTCATGATTTTTTCAGCACTATTTCCGTCGCACTTTGAAATGCGCTCCTCCAATAGTGCTGAAAAAACCACGTCACGCTGTAGAATATACCTTCGGGTGGACGCGCTTCGCGCGATAAGTTATACTTAAAGTAATTTTTGAGGTGGGAGGGTTTTATGTCTGTACTTATTGATAAATTTGTTTTGCTGCTTTTTATTCTGCCCCTTCTTTCCAGAGAGCCAGGAACGATGCCTGTGATTGCTTTTCTTACTGCTTTTACGGCATCCTGTTTTCTTTCCCTTAAAAATGAAGAAAAACTGTCTTTCACAGTCTCAGGTTTCTATGGGGTTCTCTGTCTTTTTATCCCGGTTTTCAGTATTTTTCTGCCTCTGTTTTGTTATGACTGTACCCGGACCAGGCGAAAATTTCCCGGTGTTATTTTAATTTTGGCGTCTGTGCCTTATTTCATAAACCGCCTTTTTTTCCTGCGCATCGATTTGGTGCTCAGTCTGCTGCTTTCCCTGTTTCTGGCTGTCCGCACCCAAAAGCTTGAGAATATGAGGGAAAAGTTTAAGAAACTGAGAGATGACAGTACGGAACTGAATCTTTTGCTGAATAAGAAAAATCGGTACCTGATGGAAAAACAAGAGACGGAAATACACCTTGCAACTCTGAAAGAGAGAAATCGGATTGCCAGAGAGATCCATGACAACGTAGGGCATATGCTTTCCCGCTCGATCCTGCAGCTGGGCGCCCTCAAAGTCCTGAATCAAGACAGCAGGCTGTCATCTCCTTTGTCCGAACTGCTTAAGACTCTGAATACTGCTATGGACAGTATCCGCACCAGCGTACACGGACTTAAAGAATCATCTGTGAGTCTTCATGACTCTGTCGCCGAGATCATACACGGGTATCCGGAGTACAGCGTAGATCTGGAATATGATATATCCGAGCCTCCGCCTCAAAACCTTCAGTTTTGCTTTGCCGCGATCATAAAAGAAGCATTTACAAATGCTGTAAAACACAGCGACGCAACACGGATTCGTCTTGTACTGAGGGAACATCCATCGTTCTATCAGCTGCTATTTGAGGACGACGGGTCCACGGCACCGGAATCTTATTCCTCCGGTATGGGCCTGCTCAATATGAAAGAACGGATCGAATCTTTTCACGGCACTATAAACATTACATTTGAACGCGGTTTTAAAATATTTATCACTGTTCCACGCAATACGGCATATTATCAGCCGGGAGGTAAATCATGAATATCATTATCGTCGACGACGACAAACTTGTGTCGGCTTCTTTGAAAACAATTTTAGAGACATCCGGTGATGTCCATGTGCAGGCCCTGGGGTCAAGCGGTGCTGAGGCTGTCTCTTTATATGAATCATATCAGCCGGATGTTCTATTGATGGATATCCGGATGAACAGCATGAACGGCATCGAAGCTGCAAGAGAAATCCGCAGGAAACATCCAGATTCTAAAATCCTGTTCCTGACGACATTCTCTGACGATGAATATATCATCGACGCCCTGAATATCGGCGCAAAAGGCTACATCCTGAAGCAGGACTTCGAGAGCATCCTGCCTGCCCTCCACGCGGTGGAAAACGGTCAGAACGTTTTCGGAAATGAGATCATCTCAAAAATCCCAGATCTGATCTCAAACAAACAGCATTTTTCCTATTCTGACTATGGCATCAGCGAAAAAGAGCTGCGCCTGATCGAATACATAGCCAAAGGCATGAGCAATAAAGAAATTTCTGAATGTCTGTTTTTAAGCGAGGGAACAATAAGAAATTATCTGAGTGTGATCCTTGACAAACTGGAGCTCAGAGACCGGACACAGCTTGCTGTTTTTTACTATCAGCATAAATAACCGCCTTTAAGAAAGACGGCCGGCAAGGCAAAACTTGACACTTCCCCGCTTGACTAGTAAAATTATCGTAACTACAAAACATTTTCCGCAGGAGCTGACAACCTGAAAACAAAAGGCAGTATCCTGAAAATGACTTTACCACTATTCTAGAAGCGCATTTTAAAGTACGACGGAAATAGCGGTAAAAAAGCTCACACTATAAACCATATCATTTAGGAGGGATTTTATTTGGACCCCAGTGTCATATTAAGATTATGTATCTTAATTATCTTACTAGCTCTGTCGGCATTTTTCTCGTCGTCGGAGACTGCGCTTACGACAGTAAACGTTCATACCATCCGCGCTTTAGTGGAAGACGGCAACAGACAAGCCAAAAGAGTACTTCAGCTGATCGAGAACCCGGCAGCCATGCTCAGCAGCATCCTGATCGGAAATAACCTTGTAAATATCTCTGCCACATCTCTGGCCACTACATTAGCCATTGATGTTTTCGGAAGTGCAGGAGCAGGGATCGCAACCGGTGTTCTTACGATTCTCGTCCTGATTTTCGGTGAGATCACTCCGAAGACCTATGCGACTATCAAAAATACGAACCTTGCACTCCGCTTCGGACCCGTCATCTACTATGTGACCAAAGTCCTGACCCCGGTAGTGATCGTCATCAATAAGCTCTCCACAGGCCTCCTGATGCTGCTGCGGATCGATGCAAAGCAGTCAAAACAGGTCATGACAGAGAGGGAGCTGAGAACGATCGTAGACGCCAGCCATGAAGACGGTGTTATCGAAAAAGATGAAAAAGAAATGATTTATAATGTCTTTGATTTTAAAGACTCCATTGCCAAGGACATTATGATTCCGAGAATCGATATTACGTTTGTATCTGCCGACGCTTCTTACGACGAGGTAATGGAGCTGTTTATGGCTACACAGTATTCCCGTCTGCCGGTATATGAGGAGACGAAGGACAAGGTCATCGGAATCGTATATTTAAAGGATATCTATTTCTACCGCACACTGCACCGCGGAGAAATCTTTCATATCAGAGACGTGTTAAGAAAACCGTTTTTCACCTATGAGACCCAGAAGATATCCAGCCTGTTAGCTCAGATGCAGCAGGAAAATGTCAGCTTCTCCATCGTTTTGGATGAATACGGGATTACAGCCGGTCTGATCACGCTGGAAGATATTTTAGAAGAACTCGTGGGAGAGATCCGGGACGAGTACGACGACAATGAATCAGAAAGCTTCCAGGAACTTGATGACGGCTCCTATCTGGTAAACGCGTCCTTAAAGCTTGACGATTTAAACGATTTAATCGATACAGAGATCGAGTCCGAAGACTACGATTCCGTAGGCGGATATGTGATAGAACTGTTGGATCATCTTCCGTCCGAGGGAGAGACCGCATCGGATGCGTCCTTCGATTTCAAAGTGCGAAAAGTTGAAAAAAACAGATTGGAACAAATCCAGATCATCAAAAAAACTCCGCAGATATAACGAAAGGGAAAGCAGATCACACATGCTTTCCCTCTTTTTTATCTTCTTGTCTTCTCATACTTCATCTTCGTCTTGATAAAGCCTTCCAGCTCACGAAGCTTCTTTCCCCGGTCATCGCCGCTTAACGGAAAGTCCATGGAAAGGCCGATGGAATCCAGTACTGTCTCAGAGATCTTGTCTTCATTCCTCCGAAGAATTTCCAGTCGTTCCTCATTGCTCTCAGCGTCCAGAAAACGGATCAGAAGATCCTGCTGTTCTTTTTCCTGACAGTGTCCCCCGGGCTTTGGCATCTCTTTTTCCGGCAGCGATTCCGGTGCTTTCGCCTCTGGTTTTGGCATCTCCCTGTGTCTTTCTAAAATATCGCTGATCTGGTGGAGGTCTGTGATACTCTGGTACGTTCTGACATCCACGCGTTCAAACCGGTATTTTGCGCTGACTCCCGGATATTTTTCATCGTCCACTTCGCTCAGAAACATGGACAGCGGTCTGGCATAGGTTTTATATTCCCCGTACAAAGCCTGGTAAATGACAAGCGCCTCTCCGGTCTCTGAGTGTTCGGCCACCGTTATAATCTGATACAATTTATCTTTGAAATGTTTATAAAAATCCCCCGGTCTGGGTATTGCCCTCTGTTTCATATCACTGCGCTCCCTTCTGCTGCTTTCTCCTCTTCCCCTCTAAAGGAAGGATAAAATCCGACACTTTACTGTCTTTATTATATATCTTTTCCACAGAAAAGACATGCAGATATTTCTTTGCCCTGGTCATTCCCACATAAAACATCCGCCGCTCTTCCTCCAATTCTTCTGTCTTCACAGCCTTTTTATATGGAATTACCCCGTCATTGACATCAATGAGAAACACTCTCTCGTATTCCAGCCCTTTTGCGCTGTGAAGCGTGCTTATGACGACTCCCTGTTTTTCCTGATCTCCGCTCTCGGACTGTGCCTTCAGCTCCTCTGTATAACGCCTTATAAAATCAAACCACTCTTCATAAGTGTCATATCCTCTGGCAGTCTCCTGAAGTTCCTCCAGCACATCGGTGAGTTCTTCCTCCTTCAGTTTCCGTATTTTTGCATATTCCGCCAAAAATGCATTGTACCCGACAGACTTTCTTATGTAGGTGACCGCAAGAAACGGTGTCATATCCTTTAAAAGCCTCAGGTCTTCCTCCAACTCCTCGATATAGTCATAAAGCCATTCCTTGTTTCTTGTCTTCTCCTTCAGATTCTCAAAGGAAATCTCCGGCTGATCTATATATTCTCTGCTGATATAGCGCTTGGGCCGGTTCATGATCCTCAAAAAAGTGCTCCGTCTCCGATCACCGAGCGCCATCCTCATATAATCTATGATATCTCTTGCGATCCAATGCTCAAACAGACTTGGAATCCCGTCTTTCACCGTAAAAGGGATATTAAATTCCATCAGCTTTCCGAGCATGGTCCTGGCTCCAAGGTTAGTCCTGACCAAAATTGATGCCTCCTCATAGGGATGTCCCTTTTGATATTCGTCCCTGAGTCTCTTTGCCACATAAGTACATTCTTCCTGCTGGTCTTTAAATGTCCTGAGCTCTATTGGAATTTCTCTGTCCCGGCAGGATCTTATCTCTTTGTCAAACCTCTTTTTGTTGGCACGGATCACTTTCTGCGATGCCTCCACGATTTCCGGACTGGAACGGTAATTGATGTCCAGCCGGATCATTTCGGTATCTTTATAATCGTTGGGGAATCCAAGCATAATTTCTGGCTTCGCACCCCTGAACCGGTAAATAGACTGGTCGTCATCCCCCACAATAAACAGGTTATTTTTTGGCGCAGCCAGCATCTTTATGATCTCATACTGGATCGGACTGATATCCTGAAATTCGTCAATCAGAATGTATTGAAATTTGTTCTGCCAGGCAGCCAGCAGGTCCTCTCTCTCCTTCAGAAGGCTGTACGTATAGACCAGTATGTCATCGAAGTCCATCCACTGGTTTTTCCGGAGTTTTTCATTGTATTCCTTGTAAATCAGCTGAAATATACTGTCCGCACAGCTTTGGCTGTGATAATAACCCATAGAAAGAAGCTGTCCTTTTACGAGGCTGATCTCACTGATCAAGGAACGCAGGAAATCCGGTTCATCTCCTGTTTCCAGATTCCGGTCCGTGATAATTTCACGGAGCAGATCATACTTTTTATGCTCCGGCAGAATACACCCCGGCCGAAAGCTGTACGCATGCTTCAAGATCGTAAAAAAAACTGCGTGAAAGGTACCGAAAGAAACTGGCAGGGATCTCCCTGCCAGTTTCAAGAAACGTTCCTTCATCTCAGCTGCCGCTGCCTTTGTAAAGGTGATGACCAGGATATTGGAGGGGTTTGCCCCGCAGTGTTCGATCAGATATTTTGTCCGTTCTGTGATGACTGTAGTTTTCCCGGACCCCGGCCCGGCAAGGACCATCATCGGGCCGTCTTTGTGGGTGATGGCCTTTGTCTGGGCCTCATTCCATTCTGTCATGAAAGCTCTGCCTCTAATTTTTCAACAGCAGCACAAAGCCTTTTTACAGACTCCTCTTTCCCCAGAATCTCCATGAGTTCAGATGCCCCGCCGGGAGTCATCTGCTTGCCTGACACAGCCGTGCGGACCGGCCACATGACATAGCCGTTTTTGACCTCGTGGCTCTTTGCAAATCCAAGCAGTGTCTGATAGAGGGCATCGTTGCTGAAATCTTCCTGCGCTTCAAATACCGGCACGATTTCTTTCAGCACTTCCAGCGCAGACTCTTTTGTTGTCTTCATCTTTTTGTGCTGGTACATGGCACTGTCATATTCCGGCACATTTTCAAAGAAATCAATATGGTCCTTAATCTCTGTAAACAGCTCGATCCGTGTCTTGACCATAGAAAGGATTTTATCAGTATCCACATCTCTTGTGATGACTTCCTTCACATACGGCATGGCCATTTCTTTGAATCTATCATCGTCCATAGCCTTGATATATTCCCCGTTCATCCATGCAAGTTTCGTCATATCAAAGACGGCCGGAGTCTTGGACATATGATGATAGTCAAATGCTTCTTCCAGTTCTTTCAGCGTAAAGATCTCTCTTTCCCCTCCCGGACTCCATCCGAGCAGGGCCACAAAGTTTACAATCGTCTCCGGCAGATACCCTGCCTCCAGCAGATCCTCGAAAGAAGAATGTCCGCTCCGTTTGCTCAGCTTTTTGTGTTCCTCATCCGTGATGAGCGGGCAGTGTACATAGACCGGTTTCTCCCATCCGAATGCATCGTAGAGCCTGTTGTATTTCGGCGTAGATGAAAGGTATTCATTTCCCCGGACCACATGGGTGATCCCCATCAGATGGTCGTCCACAACATTCGCGAAGTTATAAGTAGGATATCCGTCGGACTTAATAAGGATCATATCGTCCAATTCCATGTTTTCCACCGTAATCTCACCATAAATTTCATCCACAAACGTTGTGGTGCCCTCGGTAGGATTGTTCTGGCGGATCACATAAGGGATGCCGGATTTCAATTTTTCTTCCACTTCTTCACTGCTCAGATTCAGGCAGTGTTTGTCATAATGGCTGACTACCACATCTCCTGATTTGACCTTCAGGCTAGAAAGCCTCTCCTCGTCACAAAAGCAGTAATAAGCCTCTCCCTTGTCGATCAGCTTCTTTGCATAATCCATATAGATGCCTGCCGCCTGACGCTCACTCTGGACGTAAGGGCCGCATCCGCCGTCCTTATCCGGCCCTTCATCATGGGCAAGTCCTGCTTTTGCAAGGGTATTATAAATAATGTCGACGGCTCCCTCTACGAGACGCTCCTGGTCTGTATCTTCTATGCGCAGCAAAAAATCTCCGCCTTCATGTTTTGCGATCAGGTAGGCATATAATGCTGTTCTTAAATTCCCTACATGCATTCTTCCCGTAGGGCTCGGGGCAAATCTGGTTCTAACTTTACTCATCTGTTTCAAATCCTTTCTTTCGTTATCTTGTCTATTATCTCAAGAACCCCGCTTCCGGTCAAGACTCCCTCCGGATTTTCAGAGTCCGAAAGGCTGAAGGCTCCGATTTAGAATTCCCTTCATGTCGGCGATCAAGACTCCATAGTTTACAATAGGCACTTCCGCTTTTACAGAGGACGCTATTCTGTGCTTCATTTCTTTCGGATTCAGCATACATCCCCCACAGTGAACAATCAGATCATAGCCGCTTAAATCCTCCGGAAATGTGCTCCCGCTGGACGTCTCAAAGATGAGCTGCTTTCCTGTATATTCTGTAAGCCATCCGGGTATCTTGACCGTTCCGATATCATCGCACTGACGGTGATGGGTGCAGCCTTCCGCGATCAGGACCCTGGAACCGTCCTTTAAATGCTTGGCAGCCCTCGCTCCCCTCACTTCCTCCAAAAGATCCCCTTTGTATCTGGCAAAAAGGATCGAAAAAGATGTCAGAGGAATATCTTCCGGCACGATGGCGGCCACCTGTTCAAATGCCTGAGAGTCTGTAATAACCAGAGAAGGCTTTCTCCCAAGATGCTTAAGTGTGTGCTCCAGTTCAGATTCTTTGACTGCAACAGAGCAGGCATCATGCTCCAGAATATCCCGGATCGTCTGCTGCTGCGGAAGGATGAGCCGCCCTTTTGGAGCCGCCGAGTCGATGGGCACGACAAGAACCACAAAGTCTCCCGGCGAGATCAGGTCGCCCACGATCTGTCTTGGCTGTTCTTCTTCTGGGAGAAGCTTTCCGATAGCCTCTTTCAGCTCAAAGATGCCTTCTTTTGTCACCGCGCTGACAAAACAGGTATGATCTGTATCTTCCACCCTGTCTCTGCCTGCCAGATCCGTCTTGTTATATACGATCAGATAGGGCAGCTTTCTCTCCCTGATCAGATCAAGGATTCCCTGTTCAAACTCCGTAAGGCCTGTTTTCGCATCCGCTATGACCAGGGCGATGTCTGTCTTTCTCAGCACTTCTTTCGCCTTCTTCACCCTCTTTTCTCCCAGTTCACCCTCATCATCCAGCCCAGGGGTGTCGATCATCACAACCGGTCCCAGGGGCAAAAGTTCCATTGCCTTGCAGACCGGATCTGTGGTCGTACCTTTCACATCTGAAACAATAGCCAGCTCCTGACCGGTCAATGCATTAACTATGCTGGATTTTCCTGCGTTTCTCCTTCCAAACAATGCGATATGAATTCTGTCTCCTCTCGGCGTCTCGTTTAAACCCATCGTCTGTCTCCTTTATCTCTTTCTTCGTCGGCTGATTTCTTTTTCAGTATATACCACCGGATGTTTTGAATCAATAGAACAAAAATAATAAAAGGCCGAACAGTCTTATGCTGTCCCGCCTGTTACCTTTTATCTTTATTGATTTTGAGTCTACCGCAGCAGCAGCGGGAGCATGGCGCCTCCCAGGCTGTATACCACGATCGTGACCGGCCTCCCCAGAAAAAGAATCGTTAAAAACTTTCTCCATGACATATCCGTAAGCCCCGCCAGCATACACAGTACATCATCCGGTGCACACGGAAGAAGGATCGCAGTTGTAAACACAACGTCAAACTTTTTTCCGGTCAAAAACTTTTTCCTGGTCTTTTCATATGTCTCATCGTTTACAAAAAGCCTGATGAATTTTTCTCCATATCGTCTTGCCAGGTAAAAATTAATGCAGGAACCGATGAGTATCCCGACAGCACTGTATAAAAAACCATACCAGGGTCCGAAAAAGACGACTCCTGCCAGACAGGTCAGTCCTCCCGGAATTACCGCTATGACAACCTGTGTGAGCTGGATCACAATAAACAGAAGCGGTCCCCAAAAACTGCTCTGCCGTATAAACAGTTCCAGCTGATCTCTGTTTGTAAAAATTCCTTTTTGATAACCGTAAACTGAAAATATGATCAACGCTCCGATCAACACCAGAGTTGTGAAATTTGTCGCTTTTTTTACTGCTTGTCTGCTCATAAACTGACACCGCCTTTCTTTTACTATCTCTATCATAGCGGACAGTTCTGAAATCCGGCAGACAAATACATAACAAAATTCTTACAATTCTATCGGATCAGCTATGAAATATACTTCTCTATCACAGCCGCAGCTTTTTTAATCTCCTCTGTATCGGTGACAAAACGTTCATACTCACTCATCATCGGCAGTCCCATGCTGACATCCGGTTTTCGGTATTCCATCCCGCTCTGAACCGTCTTCTTGCCAGACATATGGAATGCTTCAAAAGGAGCTTCTTTTAAAAATTCTTCGATCACTGCTGCGTTAACTCCTGATCCGACCATAACTGTGATATCTTTTCCTGCCACTTCCAGAAGGCTTTTCAGAAGTTCCTTTCCATCAGTACAGCAATTTTTCTGCCCGGATGTAAGTACGGCGTCAATGCCCAGTTCAATCGCCTGGATCATCGCCTCATAGGGATTCACACACATATCAAATGCCCTGTTCAGTGTGACGGACATCCCCATCGTCTTCTGCATCAGGCTTTCCATACGTCTCATATCCAGCCGTCCGTCTTTTGTAAGGCATCCGAACACCACGCCGTCTGCCCCAAGTTCCCGGAAATGGTGGATCTCACTTTTCATGAGAGAAAACTCATCATCAGTGTATAAAAAATCTCCGAACCTTGGCCGGATGAGCACATGGACTGGGATGTCGAGCCGTATCTTGATCATTTCCAATAATTTAGGACTGGGTGTGATCCCGCCGATCATCAGGTCAGCACAGAGTTCAAGCCTCTTTGCCCCTGCCTCTTTTGCTGCCCTTGCGGACTCAAAAGAGTCTACACAACATTCCAACATAATCTCTCCCATAGTCATTACCTCCTAGAAAAATGACAGCTGTTCTGCCTCAAACTGGGCATTTTTTTCTTTTATAATGCTTCTGAAATCCGTTTGGACTTCATACTTGGTGCGGACCTCCGAAATCCTTTGAAATAAATCTTTTTTATAATCCTTATATTCTTTTCCATAACTGAACAGCCTGGTCAGACGTTGTTCATACTGCGGAAATTCTTCTCTTACAAAGTTAAAAAATACGGCGCGGGTTGGTCCCTTTAAATTCAAATTCGATGTGATCAGATAATGGATATCTCTCTGTTTTGTCTCAGAAAATACAGCCTCCAGATTCTCTCTGGTGCTTGTAATGTCTGGAATAACAGGCATCATATGGACACCCGTGGACGCATTTGTCTTTCGAAATTCACTGAGAACATCAAACCTCCGTGAGGAAGAAACCCCTCCCGGCTCCAATACGCTCCTTATGTCTTCGTCCATGGTGGTGACCGTCGCCGCAATGTTTACGTAGGCTACTCTGGATAACTGATCGATCAGGTCATAGTCTCTCAATATTAAATCAGACTTTGTAGAAATGATAGCCGGATTCTCAAATCGGATCAAAAGCTTTAAAAGCTCCGGCATGATCCTGTACTGCTCCTCTGCCGGCTGGTAATTGTCTGTCACACCTCCAAGGTTAATAACCTGATGATCCCAGTTCCTGCTCTTTAACTGGCGTTCCAGCCGCTCTGCTATGTTCGTCTTGACAAAAATCTCATGGTAGAAATCATCCGACTCCATATATTGATGGGAATAAAGAGCGAAGCAATACTGGCAGCGGTGGGCACATCCCCTGTATATATTCAAATCCCAGTGGTAAGGAAATCTTCCACGGACCCGGTTGCAGGCCGCGGAACATTGAATCTCTCTGTATTCGTTCTCCTGCACTTTTCCGGTCATCCCATAAGAAAATCCAGAATGTTCATACCTTCTGAAGTCTGGCTCTTATATAACTCGGTAAATCCGCAGCGGGTACAGCTGATGGTAATAAACTTTTTATTCTGTATATCAAAAATCTTGGCAAAATTCCCTCCGGTGGCCTGAAACTGATCATGTTCATAGGAGTTGCATCCGCATTTGGGACAGACAAACTGTCTTCTCTCAATATTTTGATCCATAATTAATGCTCCCTTCAAAGCTTTTCTAATTATTTCTTACTATCTATTATAGTAAAAAAACAGGTTCGCGTAAACAAAAAAACTCTCAGAAGATATGTCTGTATACAGATCATATCTCCTGAGAATCTATCATACATTATAAAGCCTAGCTTCTGGCTCTTTCTTCCAATAAAGCTTTTACTTCTGCTTCTGTTGTCAGCTGCATAACTTCCTCTGCCAAAGCTTTTGCTTCGTCCATAGTCCATAAGGACATTACTTTTCTTGTGGCAAGGATCGCAGTTGCACTAACAGAGAATTCGTTCAGTCCGAATGCAAGAAGTACCGGTACGAGCAGCGGATCGCTGGCAGCTTCACCGCACATACCAGCCATAATACCCTCTTTATTTGCAGCCCCGATGATGTTCTTTATTGAACGGAGTACTGCCGGGTTATATGCTGAGTACAGGTAAGCCACGTCAGAGTTTCCTCTGTCAGCCGCCATAGTATATCCTGTCAGGTCGTTGGTACCGATGCTGAAGAAATCTGCTTCTTTTGCCAAAATGTCGGCAATTAAGCTTGCAGCAGCAGTTTCCATCATAACGCCGACTTCTACGTCTTTGTTATATGCAATGCCTTCTGCGTCTAATTCTCCTTTGATTTCTTCAAGCAGTGCTTTTACAGCACGGAGTTCGTCCACACATGTTACAAGCGGAACCATGATGCGGATCTTTCCGAATGCACTGGCTCTCAATAAAGCTCTCAGCTGAGGTCTGTAAATGTCAGGACGTTTCAGGCAGAAACGCACTGCACGGAAACCAAGGAACGGGTTTTCCTCTGTCTCTAATCCGAGATAAGGAAGTGCCTTGTCTCCTCCGATATCCAGAGTACGGATGATCACAGGTTTTCCTTCCAGAGTCTCTGCAACTGTTTTGTATGCTTTGAACTGTTCTTCTTCGGTAGGAACGCTGTCACGGTCCATGAATAAGAACTCTGTACGGAACAGTCCCACACCTTCTCCGTCGCACTCAACAACTCTTGCAGCCTCGTCCGGCCCGCCGATATTGGCAACCAGTTCAACTACACGTCCGTCAGCAGTCTGAGACGCCTGTCCGATGAACTTGGACAGAGCCGCTTTCTCTTCCAGATATGCCGCTTTCTTAGCCTTGTAATCTTCCAGGACAGAATCTTCAGGATTTACATATGCTTCTCCTGTCGCTCCGTCTAATACGACAACATCTCCGTCTTTAACGATGGAAACGATATTCTCAACACTAAGTACTGCCGGGATCTCCATGGAACGGCAGATGATCGCAGAGTGGGAAGTCTTGCCTCCGATCTCTGTCAGTACACCCTCGACATTGGCCGGGTTGATGCCGGCAGTCATGGACGGGGTCAAATCTTCCGCAACCAGGACAGTTCCTTCCGGAACAGCGCTGATATCTACTTCCTCGATCCCTAATAAGATCTTGATTAATCTTGTTTTAATATCTCCTAAGTCAGATGCTCTCTGTTGGGTCAATTCATCTTCAGCCATGGCAAAAATCTGTGCAAAGAAATCACATGCTTCCTCGACGGCAGCTTCCGCATTGATCTTTTCGTCATCGATCTTCGCATCGATCTGCTCTTTGATCGCAGGGTCCTGGATCATGAGGATATGTCCCTCCAGAATCTCAGATTCCTGTTCCCCGGCAGTCACCTTCATGGCTTCCACCATCTTGGTTGTCTTATCGATGAACACTTCGATCGCTTCGCTTAATCTTTTCTTTTCTGCTTCGGCGTCTGTAATTGTCTCCTTTTTGTAATCCAGGCTCTGTTCCTTTATCACAACAACTTTACCGATGCCGATTCCCGCAGATGCTCCAATACCTTTATACATATGCCACCTGTCCCCTTTGTAAAATGAGATTAATTATTCACCTAAACCAGATTCAATTAATTCTGTCGCATGAGCTAAAGCTGCTTCCTCATCAGGACCTTCACATACAAGTTCAATCTCTGAACCACATTTGATACATGCTCCGATGATGTTCAGAAGACTCTTTGCATTGATCTTCTTGTCCTCGAAAACGATGGTGACATCAGATTCAAACTTTGTTACTGCCTTTGCTAAAACTCCTGCCGGTCTCATGTGTAATCCCTGCTCGTTTTCAATTACAAACTTCTTAGATACCATAATAAAATCTCCTTCATTCTGTAAATTTTAGTTAATAAATGACGGACTGAGCTGAAAAAAACAAAAAGACCCCTTAATAAATGCGCGAATCTCAGCTTACATCTATCAAAAAGGTCTTGCCTGCATTACCAGTCACAATCCAATATTCAATGTCTAAATCTTATCAAAAACCCGTCCAAATGTCAACTGAAACCACAACAAATTCCTATTGGATGCCGGCTTCCAGGATCAGCCGTTTTACATAGATGATCAGGTACATTTTTTCATCTACGGACAGGGTATAGCCGTAATGTCCTTCAATATGCTCGACAATTTTCTGGCTGCATATATAAGCCTCCGGATATTTCTTCTGATTTCTCTCATAAAACTCCACATCATCCTCTTCATCTTCCACAGAATGTGACTCTCCGGATTTGATGCTGTTTTCCAGATATTCCAGATGCGTAATAAATCTTTGATAGGCAGGCAGCTCTGTCTTGAAACTGATCTCATAAAATTCCTGGATAATAGCGAGCACTTCCTGGATAAATGGACTTTTTTCCCGCTGATCCAGTGTAAAAATCTTCTCGATCTTTGTCTTGTCGAGTTCATCCCCTGCCTTTTTCCGGAATCCTATGCCCTTTCCCATGAGAATAACCTCATGGTTGTTCGTATCAAAGGTACTGACCACATTATTGTTAATCACTTTCTGTATAATCATACGTCCTCCTACACCATTCCTAATATTTCTTTTGGTATATAAGCCTCCACGTAAATGCCGTCATCCCGGTATTCCTCTTTTATAAGCTGTCCGTGGTTTCTGATGGCCTGGATCTTTCCCGCCTCGTCATAACCGTATTTTTTCTCTAAATAAATTTTCTGTCTGCTCAGGACGTCTTCGATCACATTTAAGAGATCCCCGGTTCCTGTACCCTCTTTGGCGGAAATCTTTACAGTTTCATCCGCATGGACATCCTTCAAAAGAATGCCTTTATCTGCCTGGTCTATCTTATTAAATGCCGTGATCACAGGCGTATCCTTGATGCCGAGCTGATTTAATGTCTCATAGACAGCCTCCATCTGCTGCTCCATACATGGATTGGAGCAGTCAACCACGTGAAGGATCACATCACTGTACTTAGCCTCTTCCAGTGTACTCTTAAATGCATCTACCAGATGATGCGGAAGCTTTCTGATAAATCCAACCGTATCCGTCATAAGGATGGTCTGCCCGCTGTTTAACACAACACTTTTTGTGGTGGGATCCAGTGTGGCAAACAGCTGGTCCTCTTCCAGGACTCCGGCATCCGTAAAGTAATTTAACAGCGTGGATTTCCCGGCATTGGTATAACCGACAATACAGACCACAGGTGTATGGTTTCTCTGCCGCTGCTTTCTCTGGACTTCCCTGTGTTTGATCACCCCGGAAAGTTCAGCTTTTAAATGGGATATCCGTGTGCGGATCAGACGCCTGTCCATCTCAAGCTTCTTTTCCCCCGGCCCTCTCGTGCCGATACCGCCGCCTAGCCTTGAAAGGCTTACTCCCTTTCCGGTCAGCTTTGTGGCGCGGTATCTGAGCTGGGCCAGTTCCACCTGGATCTTTCCCTCTTTTGTCCTGGCACGCTTAGCGAAAATGTCCAGGATCACCAGTGTCCGGTCCATCACCTTGATATCCAATATCTGTGAGAGATTTGCAAGCTGTGCCGGTGAGAGCTCATCGTCACACACAATACCGTCTGCCTCTGTCTCAAATAAAAGATCCCGGATCTCCTCTATCTTACCTTTTCCCACATAAGTACCGGGGTGGACCTGTTCTCTGGCCTGGAGAATGCTTCCTTCCACTAAAGCTCCTGCGGTCCTTGTAAGTTCTTCTAACTCTTCTAGGGATTCCTCGGCTTCCCTGGGTTCTCCCAGACACACACCCACCAGGATCACTCTTTCTTTTTTCTGCTCCAGTATTTCTTCCATTCTGTTCCTTTCCTGCCGCTTTGCTTCTAACACTCAAATTTTAAATATTTTTCACAGCCATCGTCAATGCTTTTTCCTTTGGAGTCATTTCCTGTTCCCCTTTTTCATACAGCGTCTGCTTCTTTTTCTTTTCTTCCTGCTCTGTTTTATATTTTGAGATATCCATGCCAATATACTCAGAAGCGGTCCCATGGCTCCATTCCATTCCGGATCCTTCCGCCGACACGGCATCAATCACTTTTTTGTCCTTGTCTGCAGCAAGGATCACTATGTATTCTTTGTTAAAAATGGTTCCCTTACACAACCCAAACCCAATCTGATAATCTTTTCCATAAGTCTCCCTGAAATCTGCGTACAGTTTTCTCACCTCATCTGACTGCTGCTTGATCATATAAGAATATCCGATAAATGCCAGAATTCCCACGACTATAATGATTCCTATCACTATTTCCATAATCATATATTGCCTCCCCTTTTTTATTCCTCTAAATGTAATCATCTCCAAATTCCTAATATACTGAGTGTAAATAACAACTATTCTGTTTTTACCTGTGCACTTAAATATCATTCTAATCTTACTTTTGTTTATGATTATAGAATAGAGGGTTAAAAATAACAACATCTAATCTTTTAAAATAGATATATCATTCAAATTTATAACTACATAGTTAGGCAATATTCACAATCACTTTAATTTTTTTTGTTTGTAGATTTCTTTCATTTCAATTATTACAAAAATTGAAAGTATAATTATAAACATTTACCATGTCTTAAGCCTAATAGATCGATTACTTATTACATATATTAATATTCCATAAATTAATTTAATTAAATTTATTTTGTAATAACTTACAAATTTATTCTAATCTATTGCAATATTTCCCCATATCTCATATAATAATAAAAAGACTGAATTATCCATTTAGTTGTTTTTTAAATTTTTAACTATTATTCGTTTAGATTGAAGTGAGATGACAATGGTTTCACTTTAATAGATAAGGAGGTATCTCTATGAAAAAATTATATTTATTTATTATTCCTATTATTTCTTATATATTGGCATATATAATTACAGGTTTAGAAGATCAAATTCCATTATATTCTGAATCTGTTATTAAAATATATATTCTAAAGTATATTTTTATTATTTTGCTGGGTTTATTTATCTGCTTTTTTTCCAAACGTTTGCCATTTATTTTAAAGCACAATATGACAATTATATTATGTTTGCTTAGCATCTTCCTTCCTATCATTCTTTGGATTTACCTTATAAGAACTAATTTTGTCGGCAATTTTGATAATTATTTTTTAGTTTTCTTCCTTTATTTAGGGGGATATCTAAATACTATTATTTCTCACTTCACCAAGAAAGGAGATGCTTTATGAAAAAATATTTGATGTAAATAACAATATAATCTTTAATACAATAGGGATGCTACAAATATAGTTTATAAGGGAATCATAAATAAAACCGACATATTTATGATTCCCTCATTTTTATATATGAAAATAGATTGATAAACTAAACAATTACTAAAGGTGCCACATTTAAACATGCGGCACCTATTTAAAAATAAATGCTATTCAAATATATTTTTGTTCTTATCCTCTGGTCTTTCCGCCGGCTACATTGATGGTCACACCGTGTACATAAGAAGATCTTTTGCTTGCCAGATATACACACATGTCTGCCACTTCGGAGAGCTTTCCGGATCTTCCGAGCGGTGTTGTTGACGTCTTGCTGTAGCCCGCTCTTAAGTCATCCACTGTGATCCCTCTTGTGTACGCCAGCGCTGATTCATACGCCAGTGTCCTTAATCCCGTCGCTTCCATGATGCCTGGTGCCACGCCTACTACGCGCACTCCCTGTTTCCCTAATTCTTTTGCCCAGCTCCTCGTCAGGGAATTCACTGCGTTCTTTGTCGCCGCGTACACGCTCTGTCCCTCGGACCCTTCCAGTCCGCTCTCTGAAGACATGTTGATGATGACTCCCTCTCCCTTTTCCACAAGAAGTCTTCCGACCGCCTGTGCACAGAAGAACACTCCCTTTAAATTGACGCTGCATACTTTATCCCATACTGCTTCGTCCAGTTCATACTGTCCTTTCGGCTCTTTCGGGTCTACCAGGAGTCTCGGGATATTGATCCCCGCGTTGTTTACCAGTACATCCACGGTTCCGAATGTATCCACCACTTCTTTTGCCATGGCATCCACATCTTTTGCACTGGTCACGTCTGTCTTCACGTAATGGAACCTGCCGGCTGCAGTGTCAAACTCCGGCGCTTCCGGCGCCATGTCGGAAACAACCACATTGCATCCCACGTTTAAAAATTCCTGGGCAACTGCTTTCCCGATTCCGGATGCTCCGCCGGTTACGATGACTGTTTTGCCGTTAAGGCCCAACCATGATTCGTTCATAAAAAAATCCTCCAATTAAAAGCTTATTTTTCGTACTACATTCTGTTTGCTCTGATGCCGTAAAAATACATCTTATGATAAAAAGTTTTTTATCACTCATTGGAGGAGGGATTTTAAAATGAAACGAAAACCGTGATAAAAAACTTAAATCTTATCTTCCGCCACTGACTGCTCATGTTCTGTCAAGTTTTTGAAAGAGTCCCATTTTGTTGAGAACAGCAGCAGGAAAAGGCTGTCAATCACCGCCATGGCAGCCATTCTTGTAAAACTGACCTGGTCGTGGAATACCTGTTCCCTTGTTGCGGTCACCAGCGTATAGTCACTTGCCTCCGCAAGGGGTGACTTTGCCTGGTTGGTAATAGCCACCACTTTCACTCCGTTTTCTTTGGCAATATTAGCCATATTGAGCAGATGTCTGGAAGCTCCGGAGGCGGAAACAGCGATCATGACATCACCTTTTCTCATGGTCCTTGCATAAGCTTCCTGAGTCTCCCAAATGGTAGAGCCGACTGCAGGGATTCCGAGCTGATTGAACTTATAAGACCCGTCCAGCGCGATCGGGATCGTATTTCCCATGGCCGTGAACTCCACTACATTGGCGTTCAGTATCAGATCTATGATCTCCCTGAGCATCTTTCCGTCAATGCTGCTCAGAGTCTCTTTCAGTTCTTCCATCTTGCTGGCCATGATATTCATCAGTGACTGCTCGATATTGTCGATGCTGATCTCGTTAGAAAACTCATGGTTATCCTGTTCCCGCATCTCCTTCGCCATCTTGATCTTCAGATGATGATAGCCGTTGCAGCCGATCTTCTTGCAAAAACGGACAATTGTCGCCTGGCTGGCCTCACATGCACCCGCCAGCTCCGAAACTGACATCTCAATCGCCTTTTCCTGATGGTTCATCAGATAATCCGCAACCTTCTTCTCGGCATCAAACAAGCTGTCATATGCGGAAAATATCTGATTCCTTACCGTTGCTTCCTTTGCCATAAAACTCTCCCTTTCAAATCTTTGGAGCGTTTTCTAAAAAGTATGCTTCTGCTTCTGCGCTCCATAAGTGACCATGTTTTTCAAGAATCGGACCGAGTCCTTCTTTTAATTTATTGTCACTTATTTCGCTGAGCTTGTCAACTTCGGTCAGCGGAAACTTCCTGTGCGTATAGACGACCTTTTTCCCTCCCCCAAGGTTCGGAAGCCGCTTCGTCGTTTCAGCCACCTGGTCGAGTCCAAGCACATGGGTTGCGATCTTTGCCACATTTACAGTCTTATTTTCGATCAGCTCGACAGACTGCTTCATATCATCCGTATTCCCTCCGCTTGTACCGATGAAATGTGTGGAATTATAATGTACATTGTAAAAATTCACAGGAGCCGTAAATCCGGTATCGGCAGGTCCGGAGAAGAAATTCAGACATCCGTCGAAGGCCAGAAGCTTTTCTCCCTGGGTTACCATCTGCTCATTCGGTGCAAAGACAAAGACATCGTCAAAACCCCGTCCGTCTTCTGTTAATTCCCGCAAAGGTCCGCTGAAGTCTTCCATCTGTCCCGTATTGACGTAGACAAGTTTTATTCCCTGTTTTTCCGCCTCTTCTTCTGTATACAGCTTCCTCGCAAGATCCAGTTTAGACTCAGTCCTGCCGGTAACCGCTAACAATTTCGGTCTCTTCGGGCCGTGCAGCGCAAAGTCAATGGCCAGGAATCCCATGGGACCGGTAGCCCCTAAGATCGCCATATTTCCATTTTCTTTGACCCCCATGACATGTTCATAGCTGTACATTTTCTTGTGGTGGTACTGTGCGTTGAAAGCCCCCACCACACAGGACAGCGGTTCCACCAGGGAGCCTTCAAAGAAGGACTCCCCGTTGTATTTCAAAAGAGAACCGTTTTCCATGATCTGATTCATCAGTACGATCTTTGTTGCGTCTCCGCCTGCATAAGGATAGGAATAGCCCGGCGCGTATCCGTTTTTTGTCCCGATGTTCGGCTGGATCACAAACTTATCTCCTGCCTGATACCGGTCTTTCCACTTTTCTCCTACTTCAAGGATTACCCCGCAGAACTCGTGTCCCAGAATGATCGGATGCTCCTTGATATCTTCCGGCACCTTTTTATGTTTTTCGCCCTGTATCGCTGCCTTATAGCTGGACATGCACAGGCTGTCTGTCACAACCTCAGCAAGAATCTCATCCTCTTTGATCGGAGGAAGTTCAAATTCTTCCTGTCTTATATCTTCCTGTCCATACAGTCTTACTGCTTTTGTCTTCATTCTTCACTCCTCCCAGAGAATCTTTATGCTCCTAAAATGCCCAATCCATAGCCGATGATACCGACTGCAAATAAGATAAAGATGATCAGAATCGGGCTGATATTCTTCTTTAACAGACGGCATACAACTAAAGTCAAAACAAGTCCTAACAGTCCCGGCATAAGCTGGTCTAAAATATTCTGGACCGTTGTGACCGTTGTCTTTCCGTTTGCAGTGACTTTAGACACTACCAACGGCACATTAATCGTGGTCCACTTTGAAACTAAAGCACCCATGACGAACAGTCCTAAGATGGAAGCACATTCTGTAACTTTCTGGAGCATGTTTCCTGCCAGATTCTTTACAAGATCCAGTCCCTTTTTGTAACCGAACTCCAATCCAAAGTATAAAGCGGCCAGACGGACAGCGTTAAAAAGTACAAAGAATAATACAGGTCCTAAAATATTTCCAGTCAATGCCATAGATGCACCGATCGCTGCTGTGATCGGACGAAGGGTTCCCCAGAAGATCGGATCGCCGACTCCGCACAGAGGTCCCATCAGACCGATTTTGATGCTTCCGATCGTTCCCTCGTCGATGTCTGCACCATTTGCCTTTGTCTCTTCCAGGGCCGCGGTTACTCCGAGTACCGGTCCGACACAGCCCGGTGTTACATTAAAGAAGGTCATGTGGCGCTTTAATGCTTCTGACTGTTCCTTTTTTGTGTGATAAAGCCGTTTGATGGCCGGCACCATGTCGAATGCAAATCCGAGAGCATGAATACGCTCAAAGTTGAAGGATGCCTGCTGGAAATTACTCCTTAAAAACATGCTGACACGGTCTTTTTTTGTCAATGTATTTTCTGTGTTCTTGATTTCTTCACTCATATCCTGTTTCCTCCCTTTTCCTAATCTAATTCGTCGTCTAAGTCGTCATCTAAATCTGCATCCATGGATGCCCCTCCTGCCGGAGCAGCGGCTGCCGGCACAGCTTTCGGCATATTGAATTTTGGATTTAGCTGTATGTAAATAAGCCCGAATACGATACCCATGATTCCAAAAGCAACTAAGTTGAAGTCTGTGAATGCCGCAATGACGAATCCAAGGAAGAAAAACGGCATAAGATATTTTGCTCCCATCATGTTCAGCACCATTGCATAACCAACGACTACGATGAATCCTCCGGCTACGGAAAGTCCTGTTGTGATCACGTCAGGGATCATGTTCAGCATACTCTGAACCCCTGTCGGGCTGACAACCATAGATACTAAAAGACATGGAACCGCAACACGAAGTGCCTGGACTGCAAGAGCAGTGATATGGCAGATGTCAATCATCTTAAAGTTTGCATCCTCCGCATATTTATCTGCCGCATGCTGGAAGAAGATTGTGACGGTTCTTGCCAGCACAGTCAGCACCTGTCCTGCAACTGCAACCGGAAGGGCGATGGCAATTCCTGCAGATACAGACTGATTTCCTACGATAACGAGAATGGTAGAAATAACACTGGCAAGTGCAGAGTCCGGAGACTGTGCTGCTCCGATATTCATCCATCCGAGAGCGATCATCTCAAGAGTACCCCCAAGCATAACTCCGGTCTTCACATCACCGAGAATGATTCCCACCAATGTACATGCAATCAGTGGCCTGTGTGTCTGAAAAGAATCCAGCACACTTCCCATTCCTACGATACAAGATACGATAAACAGCAATACAATTTGAATTCCTGATAATCCCATAATAGTTCCTCCCTTTTCATTCCTCTATCAGATTTTAGTCATTAAGTCGATTCTGTTGTCTGTAGCTACCGGACGAATTTCCAGTTCTACGCCTCTCTCATGCATCTTGCGGAAAGCATCCTTATCGCTTTCATCCACAGAAACAGCTTTTGTAATCTGTTCTTTCCCTGTTTTGAAAGCCATTCCTCCGATGTTGACACTCGTGATCGGAACCCCGCCTTCGATCATCCTTAGCACATCCTGCGGACATGTAAATAATAAAAACACAGTATCATTTTCATATTTAGGATTGTTGTAAACACGGATTGCTTTGGCGATATCAACTACGCTGACTTTGATTCCCGGAGGTCCCACCTGTAAAAGCAGGGTCTTTCTGATATCATCCTTTGCCACCTCATCACTGCACACGATGATTCTTTCCGCATTTGCCTCTTTTGCCCAGACAGTTGCGACCTGTCCGTGGATCAGTCTGTCGTCGATTCTGCATAAATTAATCTTCATTATAATTCATCCTCCTCTTCTTCCTCTTTTTGTTGTTTTAATAAACTTCTGCATGATTTTATGTAAGTGTCTTTTCCAAGTTTGTCATACACTTCCCATGGACGGATCTCTTTGCATGTCTCTCTGATGCCAACCACATCAAGGAGCATCGGAAGGCTCAGTCCGGAAATCACATCTGTGTTTTCAGTCTGTGCTGTGATCTGAAATGCCGCATTATACGGGCTTCCTCCGAACAGATCCACCAAAAACAGTACATCTTCTCCCTCTGTCATACATTCCTCGTACTTTTGTTTCAGATCGTCGACATTTTCACCAGGAACGAAGGTAACAGCTTCAGCATTTTCAATTCCGCCGAAAACCATATTCGCTGAATTGACCACTTCCTGTGCCAGTTGCCCGTGGGCAGCGATGATCAGTTTCATACATATCCTCCTTTAGAGTAACTTAGTTTTGCTTCATCACTTTTTGTGAAACTTTATTTTATGTTTATATTTTAACGATAAAATTTTATTTTGTCAATACTTTTATTCAAGAAACAAAACTTTATTTCACACAAATTTTATCCATGGAATTTGTCGTTTTTGCACAAAAAAAGAGCTCCGTTTACGGAACTCCATTTTTACACTGCTTTGAAGATCATCTATCTGGTCTCCAGAAATGTAGCCTCTTTTTTTCCTTTTTCATCGTCCGGATAGGCTTTTACATATTCTTTTGCATAATGGTATGCTGTTTTAAAATCAAATTTAGCTTCATAAAGGCTGATCCTTGCAAACATCAGCTCTTTTTTCTTGGTGGTAAGATTCTGTTTCAAAGCTTCACTTACAACAGAAAGTCCTTCATCGTACTTCTTCTGCTTTGCAAGAATACTATACTTGGCATAATAACTTTCTCCTTCTGAGGGGAGAGAACGTATCCCTTCACTGCAGACCTCCAGTGCCTGTTCTTCGTGTCCTAATCCCACGTAACAAAGTGCTTTCCATTCATAAGCCCTGCCCTGCGGCTTTTTCTCTATGATCCGGTCATAAATGCGAATGGCATCTTTATAACGCTTCAGCCGGCAGAGAGCTTCCGCCTGATAAAACATCACATCATTTTTCTGGTTTGTCCACAAAAGAGTCTTTTTACTGCCTGCTTTTTCAAATGCTTCATACGCTTTCTGGTATTCACCCTTGGAGAGCAGCTCAATTCCGTCATTTGCCGTAAGTTTCTGAGTCACATACTCATATCCGAGAAATCCCGCACCGCCGACGACAATAACCAGGACCGCGATCAGGACTGCTTTTAATTTCTTATCCATGTCATATTCTCCTTTTCACTTCAAGTCATTTAGATTTTAACACAACACGTCCGAAAATTCATGAGTTTTTTACCACTATTTCCGTCACGCTTTAAAATGCGCTCCTCCAATAGTGATAAAAAACGATCGTTGAATGGCTTCTTTTGTTCGATGGATACTTCTGGAGAGGCTTTCATGAAAGTCAGAAAATCTTACATCTCTGAGACAGCAATCCGGAAAACTGGCCAAAATGTCATCTTTTATTGCCGTCTGCTTACAGCATTCTGTATATCTTCAGTTTTTTTCTTCTTATAGCTGTATTTCCGGTATAAAAGGACTGCTGCCAGAGCCGCTGCCGCCTCTGCTGCCGGAAAAGAAGCCCAAATTCCATTGACCCCCATGCGAGAAACCAGAAATAAAGAAAGAAACGGAATGATGAAAAACTGTCTCAATGTAGACACGGCCAGAGATGCACTCCCTTTTCCCAGCGCCTCAAAGACACCGGAATACACTACTCCCACAGCAGAAAACAGGAAACCAATGCTGATGATCCTAAATGCCATGATTCCCATCTTAAAAAGCGTACCCCCTGCGTGGAACAATCCCATGATCTGCACAGGAAAAACAACAAATAAGACGGTTCCTGCGGCCATAATCCCACCGGTGACAAGAAGACTGTCCCGAATCGTCTCTTTCACTCTGTCATCTCTTCCTGCCCCGTAATTAAAACTGATGATAGGCCTCATTCCCTGGATCAGACCGTTGGACGGCATATAGATAAATGTCTGTACTTTAAAATAAATGCCGAGTACTGCAATTCCCACTTCTGAAATTCCGGCCAGTATCCCATTCAGGATCGAGATCAATATAGACGGCAGAGACATGGTGATGGCGGACGGAACTGCTACCATATAAATTTTTTTCAGCAATTCTCTGTCAAATGCAAATCCTCCAAACCGGATATGGATGGTATGTTCTCTCCGAAACAGCAGAAAAACAGCGAGCAGACAGGCGCTCCACTGTCCGATCACCGTAGCGATGGCTGCACCGGCCACTCCCATTTTGGGAAAGATGCCCCATCCAAAGATGAACAGGGGATCTAAGATAATATTGATCAGTGCACCCATGCCCTGGAGGAACATCGGCACCTTCATGTTTCCCATGGCCTGAAAAATCTTTTCGATCGATATGTGAACAAGGGAACCGGCAGACAGCAGCACCACAATATATGTATACTGGCTGCTAAGAGCCAGAACTTCCGGGTCCTTTGTAAACATTCCAAGATATGCACGGATTCCCAGGAGGCCGGCAGCGATAAAAATCAATGCATGAAGACCGGCCAGCACCAGTCCGTGGGCAGCTGCCTGATCTGCTTTTTTGGTATCCCCTGTTCCGTGACTCATGGCAATACAGGCATTTATGCCCACTCCCAGTCCTACACCGACGGATAAGATCAGATTCTGCAGCGGATAGGCCAATGAGATGGCTGTAATGGCATTCACCCCAAGCCTGGCCGCAAACATACTGTCTACGATATTATAAAGCGACTGGATCAGCATTGAGATCATAGGAGGCACGGCCATAGAAATCAGCAGAGGAAATACCTTTTTCGTACCCATTGGGTTTGCAATAGTATCCATAATTTCTCCTTTCCATGTAAAAAAGCTATATATTTTTCTGTTTGTGATCAGAAACAGAAAAATATATAGCTTTTTTACAGCAGGGACAGAATAGCATATAGTAAAAGAAGCTGTCAAGCATGAAACAAAAAAAACAAATGAAAATCCTTCTCCGACTTTTTATCTGTGCCTGTACATTCATGGGAAATTATACCCGGAACAGCTTTATCTTTTGTATGTGCTGCTATTTTAATTTTACTGCTCCGGGTATAATGCTCCACTTAGGAATTATATTACATTTGGATTGATTGAACAAGAACTAAGAGAAATAAATTTAGTATCCCTTAAATGAAAAAGTAACTTCCACTTTTTTATAACGGTTGACGCTCTTGCTATATCCGCTACTGTTTCCCCTGAAACAGGAATAATCACTTCATTTCCTTTACTAAAAATGGCACCATTTTTACCTCTGAAAAATGATATCTTATTATATTTCTACCCCTAGTATTTTAAGCTGCTCTGCAATTTCCCTTTCCAACTGCTCAATTTCTTTATTATCTTCCTCTATTTGCTTGATTACCTCCTGCAAATCAATAGGTTCTTCTTCCTCAAAGGTATCTACATACCTTGGAATATTTAGATTGTACTCATTTTCCTTTATTTCTTCATTAGATGCAACATGGGCATACTTATCGACATCTTTACGTGCCCGGTATGTTTCTAAAATTTTATTTATATTTTCATCACTGATGTAGTTTTGATTTTTCCCTTTTTCAAACTCTTTGCTGGCGTCAATAAACAATACATCCTTCTTTTTCCTGTTTTTCTTTAACACCAATATAATTGTCGGGATACTTGTCCCATAAAACAGGTTAGGAGGCAATCCAATTACAGTATCCAAGTCTTTTTGAATGTACTCTTTTAAAATGTTCGTTGCCCACACCCTGAATCTAGTTGCCTTAATTGAATTCACACGATAACCCACCGATATAATCGCATCTAAATTATAGTATTTTACATTCTTTGTCTGCGTTTTCCCCTGCAGAGCTCCATGTTGAGTGGTATTTTCCAAAATGGAAACAACCACTTTTTCATCCAGTTCACCCGATTCAAAAATGTTTTTCAAATGTTTACTGATTGCTGGCACGCCCACATCAAATAGTCCTGCAATTGCTTTTTGTGTTGCCCAGATTGTTTCATCCTTAACTATGACTTCTATTTTTGCATCTGCCTCATACATTAAAAACTCAATTTCATTCATATTGTTTTCCTTTATCTTAGTTCTCTACTAATCTGTCTGCAAGATCATAGATAGCTTCCCTTAATTTGTTGCGGTATTTTATTCTGGAAAGTGACTGTATCTCTTTATCATGGGATAAAACGGCATAATCTCTGCTTCCTTTTGCAATAATATCCCGAATTCTGCCGGTATCATCTAAATCTTGTATCCCATATTTATGGCGGGCGAAGAATGTACGCATTTCAGCGCTTGTGACAACATCGATAATTCCCCACTTGATTCTAAATTCCTGTAATAACCGATCCAGACTTATGTCGTTTGCCTCCTGAATGATCTGTTCACTTCCCGCATTCAGTTTGGCCGGATACTTAAAATCCGGATCTGTTGGATACAATCCTTTTGCGATCGCTTCTGCAGCATTGATAATTTTCCCCGCATATCTTCTATCTTCCAGTCCATTCGCAAACTGGTAAATCTTTTCTTTTGTTTCACAGGCTCCTTGTTCATCTCTTTCATGAACCTGATTCAGAAGTTTCTCCACAAGCTCTGTCAAGTAATCATAGTCAACCTTTATGTCTTTTACATGTGTCATCTTCAACTCAATTTGGTGAATTGATATTTTCTTCTCTTTTGCCAGTTGCTGTTTTAGTTCATTACTCAGAACGGTAGTAAGCATAATCTCTTCTTCCGGCTCCATTCCCAGCGACTTCAGCAGTTGATCCGGCTGTTCATAATCAAAGCCTTCCTCTTTCCCATCCACTACTTCCGGGGCATACTGTTTTAATTTTGCCATACCGCTGTTATACTGTCGTAACAGCTGCAGCATTTCTTCTTTCTTCTTTTCACTTGGCGGCACCCTTTCAAATTGATTTGTAATAGCTCTAAGCTCCTGTACCACCTTTTTCACTTCTTCATGGGTTGTCTGGAAAGAATGGGCAATAATTCCGTCTTCTTCATTTTGCTGCTTTCGTTCTTCTTCAGAAATATTTGCCGAATCCTTATTTGCATAAACTGCAAGTGCCTTGTTCATAAGCGTTTCATTTAATGACGGCCAACGGTAGTTTACAATATTTCCCCACGGTTTATTCTGCATGTCCGCAATCCGATTCGTTCTGGAATAGGCTTGTATCAAACCTGCTCCTCTCAAAATTCTGTCCACATATAATGTATTCAGTTCCGGTGCATTAAAGCCTGTCAACAATTGATCCACTACAATAACAAGATCAAGATAATTTTTATCTTTTGTGGTCTTATTTAACCGGCTTGTTACATCCTCTATATATCCTGACACATCGTCCATGCCAAATAATGTCCCAAACTCTTCATTATATACCTTCATGGCTTCATGAAGACCCTGGTTACTCTCTAACTGACTGTCATTATTTGTGGTATTAAGGCTATATGTAATCGCCACCTTTAATGTCGGTTTCCCTTGTTTTTTATTCTTATTATTCACTCTTTGAAATTCACGAAAATACATCATGGCCATTGGTGTACTGGCTTTGCCGCCTCCTACATGGGTGGTTAATATTGCATTATATTTTCCCTCGCCGGAACGGTTTTTCCAGTTTTTGAATATATCTTCGACCACTAATTTTATGTGCTCTATATTTTCATCATAGAAGCTGGGCTCTATCGCATCATCTATATCCTCTTCCGTTAGATTTAGAATTTTATTTCTGATCTGTTTCTCGCTCCACTTAGGGTATCGTTGGCGATAAAATTCAGGAAGATATTCTTCCTTCATTTTCTCTTCATCAATTGTTGTCTCGAAGTCTACTTTAAAGCCCAGTACATTTCTATCCGCAATGGCTTCCCGAATGGTATATGCGTGAAGCAGCGGACCAAAAATACTCTCTGTATTCATACCTATAGCGTTTTCATCAAACATAGGCGTCCCTGTATATCCTATCCATGCGGACTGCTTAAAAGCTTACGGCTGACCAGAGTCCCCAGCTTTTGAACAGACGTTACTATAATATTATTATCTTTACTTTTTAATTTGCGGCTTAAGTCATTGGTGTTATTTGTATCCCGGACACTTCCCAATCGTGTCTCATCGCCGATTTCACCGTCTGGGTCATATGCCTTATAATCCTCACTCGTCTGCCTTGTAAGAGCAATTCGATCTACAACAAAAACGACTTTGTCCACATTCGGCATACGGCTTGCCAGCCAGGCAGTCTTAAAGCTTGTAATTGTCTTGCCAGATCCTGTTGTATGCCATATATACCCAATCTTGTTATTTCCCGCTTCAAAATCTGTCCGTTTAATCCCTTCCACTACTTTTTGAGTGGCATATACCTGATAAGGACGCATAACCTTTAACGTTTCCTTATTCTTCGTTCCGTCCAGAATCATATAATTGGTTGCCATCTGATGTGCCATAGGAATACTAAGCACATTGTCCGCAAACTCTTTCCAGCTGCGGACAATGGTATTGTCTTCCCGTCTCTGCCAATGAAATGCAAAGTCTTTATTGAACTTATCCGCCGTAGTATTTGCCATGTATTTCACGTTATTCGGAGTAATGGCAACCAATATCTGTACTGTAGAATAGATATCCCGGTATTGATTCTCGGCCACATACTGTTCCATCTGATTTAAGGCCTCATCCACATCCCGGTGGTCGTTTTTTTCCTCAATTTGAATAATGGGCAGTCCGTTAATCAGCAATGTCGTATCAAATATCCTATCCTTTTTTCCTGCTATAACTGCCGGACGTTTTATTTGATTCACCACTTGGTATATGGTATCGCCTGCTCCAATTTGCTTTTGATCAAATACGGTCAGGAACACGTGTCTGCCATCATCCAAATCAATTTCTATTTGAGAAACGCCATTTAAACCATATAAAAACTGCCCGGCTTTATATGGTGTATGCAGATTACTTATAATCTTTTTAACCTGGTTAAACTCTACAACACTTAATGGATGCTCTAACGTTTTTTGGTTATGCTGTTCCAGAATTTGCTTGAAGTTCTCCCAAAGTGCGTCTGTTGTTTTTATTTCCGGCTTGTATTCCCAAAATTTTGTTTTTACAATATAACTTGGTGTTTCCCACATAACAGAAGCTTTTGCAACATCTGTATCTGTTTCACCTGAAAGATATTGAATTAATTCTGATTCAAACTGAGCTTCTTTCATCCTCTAGTACCCCCTCTAATTTGTTCAGTAAAACTGTCATCTTGTAATCTGCCACCCGTTTTCTCAAAGCCTGCACCCGTAACTGTTTGAAATAAACTTCTCCGATTATTTGCTGCTCATGTAACGACGGCAAAGATGGAAGTTCAATTTCTTTTAACTGGGCTAATGTATATTTTAAAACGGTCGTCCCTTGTAAGCCTAATTGAAATTGTTTTCTAATGGCTCTATTTTCATTTAGCAAATAGATCAAATATTTAGGAGCGATATTTTTATCGGGTTTTATTCTAACATAATTCTGTGTATACAAGTAACCTTGATGGTCTTTTCCAACTATGCTTGCTGTACCTGATATTAAACTGAATATGATATCCTGCGGGAATACTATAGATACTTCGTCTCTGGTTCTAATCTTTTTCGGTTCCCCTGATAATAAATTTATCCCTACCAAGTCATCTGTCAAATCATTTCCTTTACTGTCCCGTTTTATTCCTGTCATTCCCCTTCCCCCCGACTTTTTACAAACAAACTCTATATCGGCAGACTGTCCCTCACACACAGTTTCCCATACCCCACCTGCGAATTCGGATACTCACTAAATCCAGGAAGTTCCCTTGCTCCCTTCTGCAGATATGCTTTGATCTTCTCTCCGTATAAAAAGGGATCATTCCCTCTCACAATCCCCCACTCCATCAAAAGAGCCGCGCTGCCCGTCACAAACGGCGTTGCCATGGAAGTTCCACTCATTCTTGTATTCCCGCCGCCGGGACTTGCCCCCAGAATTCCCACTCCCGGTGCCGTGACATCCGGTTTTTCCATGCAGATATTCAGGTCTCCCCTTCCGGAAAAAGATGCATAAGAATTATAAAATACATCGTAGGCTCCCACAGATATAACACTTCTTGCCGTAGAAGGAATCGTCAGAGTCAGATCCAGGCTGGGTTCTAAAAATCTGGTTCCCTCATTGGTCCCGGCGGATACAGGCAGCCACATGTAATAGTCCCCCCTGACGATCCTTCCCGGTTCCATCACAATGGTCCACTGACCGCTCTCGATTTCGCCGCCCTGCGGTACAAAGGCAAAATAGATTTCCTGAAGCCTGTTATACGGAGTCGGAGAGCCATAATAGACATAGACCGTTGTCGTCCCAAACCGGTAGTCAGTCCTTCCCTCCTGGTCCTGAATCTCCCTTCGCTCTCCTGAGGGACTTTGAAGCCACAATCTGAATTCATCCACATAGTTTTTCCACAGCTGCAGGTTCAGGCTCTGTTCGTAAGGCGCCACTGCAAAGATCACATCTTCCGGCTGCCTTAAACATCCCTGTCTGTGCCTGCCTGATGCTCCCTCGTTGCCTGTTCCGATGCAGACGGCAGTCTGCCACTGACCGGCCATCTGGCTGATATATGTTTCAAGCAGAGTATTTCCCCTGTGGTCTCCGTAATTATTCCCATAACTTAAATTTACGCTGACCGGCTTTCCCTTTGTCTCAGCGTAACGGATCACATACTCCAGAGCCGTCATCAGCTGTGTCGTTCTGGGAAAGCCCTGTTCCGTCGCATTTCCAAGCTTCACCACGATTAGAGAGGCTCTGTCTGCAACTCCCTGTCTTCCCGCACAGATGGAAGCCACATGGGTCCCGTGCCCGTTAGTATCTCTGCTTAGTACAATATCCCTGCCCTCTGCCGCCGGTGCCTTCAGCGCGCGGTTAATATCCTCCCTTGTGTATACACTTCCCTCATAGAAGCCTTCCGGCGGATGTCCCGGAATCGTCTGATCCCACAAAGTTTCAATCACCGTATTCCCCTGGTCATCGATGAAATCCGAATGAAAAATATCAATGCCCGTGTCGATCACGGCCACATAAGTTCCATCGCCGTGGAGACCCTTTTGTCCATCCCTTACCGACAGGATGCAGGAGGCCGCAATCCCAGCCTGATCGCTCAGCAGAAGGTTCTTAGGCTTTTCCATATAAATAACCTGAGGAAGATTTGAAAAAGTATCGATAGATTCCTCAGGCAGATAAACTATGGCATATTCATTGCTCAAGGCTTCCAGTCTTCCCCCTTCCGGAACCGGAATTTGACTAATATCACCGATATACCTGATAATCAATTCCCACAGATTCTGCTGCCTGTCATAACCCACATCCAAGTCTCTGCTCTTCTCCCGTTCTTCAGGAGTCAGACTCAGAGAAAGGTTCAGCTGATTTTCTATTTTTTCGTCCATATCAATCCCCGCAATTTCCCTGTTATTTGAATCTATGAACCCGGCCTCCTCACTCATTTATAGTTTTTATCTATGAATAGCTGGAATTTCACCACAGCGTCTCCCTCCCAAAAGAAGTTTCAACCTTTTATTTACTTTTTAAATAAAACAGCTTTCCTTTTTCAGGTAAAGTAAAGATGTAAAAACGAAGTACAGGAGGATACAATATTAAATGAAAAAACAAATATTTGCTGTGCTGGCTGCCGCAGTGCTGGGAACTGCGGCCCTGTCCGGATGCAGTTCCGAAGACAAAAATACTTCCGGGAAAAAAACTGCCACACTGACCATTCCCGCAGCCGCCAGTCTTACGGATGTGACAAAGGACATCGCCGAGAAATATAAAGAAAAGGAACCCAATGTAGAACTCCGCTTTTCCTATGGGAGTTCCGGCGCACTTCAGACACAAATTGAAGAGGGCGCGGACGCAGATGTTTTTATGTCGGCTGCCCAAAAACAGATGGATGCTCTCTCAAAAAAGAACCTGATCAATAAAAAATCCCGGGCAGATCTGCTGGAAAACAAGCTTGTACTGATCGTCCCAAAAGGCAGCGAGACATCCGTTAAAACCTTTGAAGACCTGGCAGATTCAAGCGTAAAAAAAGTGGCACTGGGTGAGCCAAAAGCAGTCCCGGTCGGACAATATTCAGAAGGAGTCTTTCAAAAACTTGGCATTTTGGATAAAATAAAGAAGAAGACAAACTATGGAAGCGATGTCCGCCAGGTTCTCACATGGGTAGAAAGCGGCGAAGTGGACTGCGGAGTCGTCTATATGACGGATGCGAAAATATCGAAGAAGATCAAAGTAGTCTGTGAGGCTCCGAAGAAAGCCGCCGACCCTGTGATCTATCCGGTGGCCGTGTTAAAAGACAGCAGACATCAGAAAGAGGCCCAGAAGTTTGTAGATTACTTAAAAACCGATGAAATACTGAAGCTGTTCGAGTCTTACGGCTTCCAAAGGATAAAATAATGTTCGATCTGTCACCACTGTGGATTTCTCTAAAAGTAGCCCTTCCAGCTACCATATTTACCTTTGTACTGGGTATCTGTGCTGCCCGGACCGTTGTAAAGCTGAAACACGGACAGGCTGTCATCGACGGCCTGTTTACTCTGCCTTTAGTCCTGCCCCCAACAGTCGTAGGTTTTTTCCTGCTGCTGGCTTTCGGAAAAAACAGCCTGGTAGGGCAGTTCTTTTCTCAGTTTGGGTTTTCCTTTATATTTTCCTGGCAGGGTGCGGTCGTCGCCTCAACTGCAGTTTCATTTCCGCTGATGTACCGCACGGTCCGCGGCGCCTTTGAACAGATCGATCAGGAATATCTGTATGCAGCCAGGACCCTGGGAATGACAGAGGGAAAAATATTCCGAAAGATCATCATCCCCCTGGCATGGCCGGGCATCCTTGCAGGAACAATTCTTTCCTTTGCAAGGGCTCTCGGCGAATTCGGAGCCACCATCATGATCGCAGGCAATATCCCCGGAAAAACCCAGACCATGTCCGTAGCCGTATACACGGCAGTGCAGGCAGGCGACCGTGAGAGTGCCTATCTCTGGGTCATGATCATCGTCTGTTTTTCCTTTGTGATGATGCTCGCCATGAACTTCTGTACATCTTTCCAGGTGCGCTTTGCACGGCGGAAAGGGGCAGCAAAATGAGTCTTTATGTAGATATTGAAAAACATCTGCCTGGGTTTCATCTTAGGACTTCTTTTGAAGCAGGCAATGAAATACTTTCTATTCTGGGGGCTTCGGGCTGTGGAAAAAGCCTGACTCTGAAATGCATTGCCGGAATCGAGACACCGGACCGGGGACGGATCGTTCTGGACGGCAGAGTTTTATTTGACTCCCAAAAGCGTATCAATCTGCCCGTGAGGGACCGGAAGATAGGATATCTGTTTCAAACTTATGCCTTATTTCCCCACATGACGGTGCGTGAAAATATTGCCTGTGGGCTGACTTCCAGGGACAGGTCTTTTGTGGGCTCATGGGTTGAAAAGTTCTATTTATCCGGCCTCGAAGACCATTATCCCTCCCAGCTTTCCGGCGGCCAGCAGCAGCGCACGGCCCTGGCAAGGATGCTGGCATCCAGGCCTTCTCTGATCATGCTGGACGAACCTTTTTCGGCTTTGGATGATTATCTGAAATGGCAGCTGGAGCAGGAACTGATGCACATCATACGGGACTTTCCCGGAACCGCCCTGTTCGTCTCGCACAACAGAGACGAAGTCTACCGGATGTCCGACCGGATCGCCGTCATGGGAAATGGCCGCCTAAAGACCGTACAGCGCAAAAAAGAATTGTTTCAGAATCCGGAATCTCTGGAAGCCGCGCTTCTTACAGGATGCAAAAATATTTCTCATGCAGAGTATATCGATGACCACACATTTTTTGCGTCCGACTGGAACATTGTCCTGACATCTTCCGTCTCTGTTCCAAAAGACATCAAATACGCCGGTTTCCGGGCCCATTACTTTTCCATTGCACCGGATGCATCTCTGCCCAACACGATAGAATGTACGGTTACGGACATCATTGAAGATACCTTCTCCATGATCCTTCTGTTTCGGGAAAAGCAGAATAAAAAGTCCGGAGACTGGACGGGACTGCGCTTTGAACTACCTAAAACTCTCTGGAACGACCAGATAAAAAAGGATACGATCTTTCTCAGGTTTCCGAAAGACAAATTTCTTTTTATGAAATAAACAAAAGTGGATTTTACACGGCTTTTATCCTTTGTAAAATCCACTTTTTAATTTTCCAGCTGATCCAATGTATCGATATCCCTCAGTTCCTGTCCTCCGGCCTCAAATATAAACACATCTTCAGGATGGCTTCTTACGACCTGCTTGCCTCCCCGGTCTCCCTGTATGGAGAGAAGTTCCTTCACGTAACAGCTGTGAAACACACACGGGTTTTTCGGAATTCCATCTTCCGAGAGACAGCCGATTCCTTTTCCCGCCCGCCAAAAAGCAGACAGGAATTCCCTGACCGTCTCCTTTTTCAGTTCCGGCTGGTCGGCCGTAAAGAAAAGATAGTATGCATCCTCCCGTGGATGAAGATTGGCTTTCAGCCCGATCTGAACAGAGGACGATATCCCCTGTTCACTGTGTCGGTTCATCAGACAGAGCACACCGCTCTCTTTTGCATCCAGGTAAATTTCTTCATAGCGGGTCACCACAGTCACGTCTGCGTCTTTCAATTCCCGGGCCAGCGAAAGCATCACATCCAGTGTGTGCCTGTACATAGGTTTACCGCCGATCTCATATAAAAGCTTATTGGACCCAAAGCGGCGGCCAAACCCTGCGGCCAGCAGGATCATATGAATCTTCATCTCTATATCCTTTCAAAAAGGAGCCGGACATGCCCGCCGCAGATCATCCCAAGGTCAGAGGCATCTTTTGCCGAGAGGTCATATTCCTTTACCTGTACGTCAGATACGTGTTTGGCGTCTCTGCATGCGGTAAACTCTACACTGCCTCCCCCGATGCTTCCATAAGATATTCCCCCTTCTCCCAGGAACATCTTGCTGCCTGTTCCTCTCGGGGAAGATCCACTCTTTGAAAGTATCGTCAGCATGACTCCGTGTTCTCCTCCAAGGACCGCATTTGCCACATCCATATCCGCAAAGCCGGTATAGCGGCGGTTCTTTTCTTTCACGATCTCTGCCATGATACTCACGGCGATCTCCTCCGGCAGCTGTCCACCAAGGGGCAGACCGATCGGTGAGTGCATAGACTCTACCTTCTCGCCGGATAACCCTTCTTCTAACAGGGCATCTTTTGTAATCTTTACTTTCGTGCGGCTGCCGATCATGCCGAAATATGCATGGGGATGAGATAAGACCTTTCTTGCGCAGGCCCGGTCTCCCTGATGTCCCCTGGTCACCGCCACATAAAATGTATTCTCATATCTGAACAGTTCATCCGGCAGACAGTCAAAATCACAGCAGAGCAGCCGGTCTGCCCACGGAAACCTGTCTTTCGTGACAAACTCTTCTCTGTCATCCACCACCGTTATGTCAAATCCAAGAATCTTTCCGATCTGGCAGACCGGCTGTGACACATGGCCTCCTCCTAAAATAACGAGCCTGGGGGCTTTTTGAAAGAGCTCCACAAAAATCTCACGTTTCCCAATCGAAACAGTCTCTGTCTGCTCCACCCTCCTGAGTTCAGGAAGAAATTCCTTCCAGAAATGCTCTCCATGCATCTCCTCCTGAGTGTAAATACATTTTTCTCCTGCCATCGGGCCGGAGACAATGGTGGCACTCAAAACTTTTCCCCTCTCTCCGAGCATTTCAAACAACAATTCATATGCAGACAAACAGACACCTCCTAATAAGCCAGTACTTCATATCCCGTCTCTGTCACGAGCACCTGGATCTCCCACTGGGCGGACGGACGGCCGTCTGCCGTGTAGACGCTCCAGTTATCTCCTCCATCAGTGTAGACTTCATCGGTTCCCATGTTGACCATGGGTTCAATGGTGAATACCATGCCCGGGACCAAAAGCATCTCCGTGCCCTTTTTCGTGACGTAGCTGACAAACGGCTCCTCGTGAAACTCCAGCCCGACACCGTGTCCGCCGATCTCCCGCACGACCGAATATCCATTCTTGACTGCGTGATCGTGGACCGCCTGGCCCATGTCTCCCATGAAGCCCCACGGTTTCACCTGTGCAAGCCCAAGTTCCACACACTCTTTCGTCACATCCACAAGCTTCTTCTTTTCATCACTTACATTTCCGATGCAGAACATCCTTGATGAATCCGAAAAATATCCATGATAGATCGTTGACACATCCACATTGATGATATCTCCGTCCTTCAGCACAATATCCTCAGAAGGGATGCCATGGCACACCTGCTCATTGATGGAAGTGCATACGCTTTTCGGGAAACCTTCATATCCCAAAGGGGCCGGGATACCCCCAAGTTCCGCAGTCTTATCGTGAACCAGCCGGTCGATCTCCTCTGTGGTCATTCCTTCCCTGATATGTTCTGCTACATAGTCGAGGACTGCGGTATTGATCTTTCCGCTTTCCCGGATTCCTTCGATCTGTTCCCTGTTTTTGAGAATAAATCTCGGCGGCACAATATGTCCCTGCCGCGCGAATGCCTCTATTTTTTCGTCCGAAGCCATATGGCAGGCTTTATATTTCTTATTGCTGCCGCACCAGCAGGCATCATTTCTTCCCAATTTTCCTAACATGTCAGTTCCTCTTTTCTAAAATTTGTTTTCTGTCCCCTATTATATCACTGGAGTCCTGCCGTGTTAAGAAAATATCTTCTGTCAAAGCGGCAGATCTCTTTTTTGAAACCGGTATTTCCCCAATTCAAAAAACAGAATCCCAATCATCAGCAGAATCCCTGACATGACAATTGCCCGGCTTTCTCCTCTTAAAAGAGCATCTCCATCAAATAAAGTAAAAATTGTGGCATATTTGAGATTTTCCAGCTTATCCCCCATATTTGAGAGCATCTGTACAAGATAAAAACCAAGAAATACCCCGACTCCAATACCTGTGGACCTGCGAGTATCATTGCAGATACAGGACATAAAAAAGAAAAATCCGCTGATACATATATGAAGACAGAGCAGACCCGCATTTAAACTGAGAAATTCTGCGATTCCCAAGTCCCCCGGAAACATCATCTCAGAGCAGACAATGCCCAGCACCGTGATATATAAGATCATCAGGCACACGCTGGCTGTCAGGAAGAACCCCTGTGTTCGGACGACTTTTCTCCTGGAATGAGGCGCGGAGAGGATGGATGCCATAGAACCCCTGTCCACATATCCGGCCACCAGCTTATTGGCAGTAAACAGCTCATATATCATAGGCAGCACAAACATAAAAAAGCCGTATAAATAGGTTTTTAAAAAGCTCTGAAGAGTCGTCCCGGGATTTGTCATCCCTGCGGCTGACATGAGCCCCGGCATCGCCTTTTCAAACTCCGCCAGCATTTTCCCGAGATCGGGTTCAAACATGGAGACCATGACGCTGATATACATGGAGGCCACGGCTGCGATGATCAGAAACACTTTGTAATTGGATTTTATTTCCCGTTTCAAGAGCGGCATAACAAATATATTATTCATGAGAATCACCTCCGTAAAAATGCAGGAACAAGTCTTCCAGGGTCTGCTTCTGTTCCGTCAGGTTTAAGACCCGGTATTTTCCTAAACATCTGATGAACTCCGAGAGTTCTCCCCTGACACCGACCGTGACCCGGTTCTCCCCGGTCTGCCTCACCCCGTTCATCTCCCTGGAAAATGCCTCTGCCTCCGCTTTCGAACCCAGGGTGACCGTAAAGACCTTCTGCTTGCTCTTTCCAAGTGTTCCCATGTCTTCCACGGCGACAAGCCTTCCTTCTCTGATGATCGCCGTGCGGTCACAGGTCCTCTCCACCTCCTCGAACATATGGGAGGACATGAGAACCGTCGCTCCCCTCTTCTTTTCCTCCAGGATCAGTTCCACAAACTGATTCTGCATCAGAGGGTCCAGCCCGCTCGTAGGTTCATCCAATATGTAGAGATCCGGAGAATCCATGAATGCACATACAATGCCGATCTTCTGTTTCATTCCCTTGGACATTTTTTTGATCCTGCCTCCCGGGTCCAGAGAAAACATATCCATGAGCTCCTGCATCCTGCCCTTATTCTTCATGCCTTTCAGGTCCGCGGCGAACTTCAGAAACTGCTTTCCCGTCATATCATCCATAAATGCGATCTCTCCCGGCAGATAACCGAGGGATCTGTGAATATCCTTTGCCTTATGAAAACAGTCCATTCCGTTGATCGTACAGGTTCCGTGATTCGGGGTGGAAAAACCAAGGAGATGACGGATCGTCGTAGTCTTTCCGGCTCCGTTGGGACCGAGGAATCCCATCACTTCTCCCTTTTTCACGGAAAATGTGACATCAAAGATACCCCTCTGATTTCCATAATCCTTTGTCAGGTGTTTCATTTCAATCGTATTCATAGATACTCCTTTCGGTAGACGCTTTTCTTTATCCAGTCCATCCAGCGCTCATAGTCTTCGCACACCCGGTCAAGATCAAAATCTTTTCTGCACACCGCCTCTCTCAAATATCCGTCTCCCAAATAGTAGAGCAGCATAAACACGTCCCAGGGGTCCACATCTTCCTTAAATTTCGAAAAATCCACCTCCGGAAACCACCGCGGAAACATCTCCTCTAAAAAGGTTTTGTTTCTATCTGAAAGTTCCTGCCTCACCGCCTCATTTTCTTCATATCTGGCCTTCAGAAGGAACCCGTGGATATATGGGTTATCCTTCAGCAGAGTGGATTTCACCCGTATCGAAAGTTCAAACAGTTTAAAAAAGTCATGTTCTTCTTTGAAATCCATATCCTCCAGCTGCCTCACGATCAGGCCAATCAGATAATCATAGACATAAAGATACAATGATTTTTTATTCTTAAAGTAGAAGAACAGCAGTCCCTTTGATATGCCGGCCAGTTCTGCCATCCTGTCTGTGGAGGCATGCTTATATTCTTTCTCCGCAAATACCCGGATCGCCGCATAAATGATCTTTCTTTGTTTTTCTTCGGGAAGTTTCAAAAACTTTTCGTTCAAAACAGCCTCCTTCCATTGTCTGTTCCGGTTCATGAGTTAGTTTGATTATATGCCATTGACTCAAAAAAACAACCCCCTGTATTATCCAGAAACAAAGATAAGGCCAAAGCTGTAAAGCTCATTTTTTTGGAATATTGTAAAACCATATCCGGTGCGGTACAATAGATGAAAAATATGCGAAAGAAAAAGGTGAACATATGACGAAGACAAAAAGAAAAACAGGCAGATGGATTCTGCTTTTCATACTGCTGATCCTTCTTTATGAGGCGGCAGGGGCATGCCTGCCCTTTGCATTCCAGAAGACAGTTAGCGATTCCTACAAAAAAACAGTCGATGTCCCGGCGTTTTACGGTTCGGGCCCCGGCAGGGAGCGGGCCGGCATAGTCGAGACAAACATGGGCGCTCTGGACACAAGACTTGCCATGTTCCGGGAAGCAAAAAAGAACATCATCATCTCTACCTTCGACATACGGGAAGGAAAGAGCACTGACGATACATTTGCGGCTCTCATTAATGCCGCCGACCGCGGGGTCAAAGTACAGATTTTAGTGGACGGGCTCTACGGAATGCTGCACATGAACGGCAAATCAGTATTCCAGGCAGCAGGAAGCCATCCAAACATAGAAATCCGGTTTTATAACGAACCGAATTTTTTAAAGCCGTGGACAATCAATGGAAGGCTTCATGACAAGTATGTGGTTGCGGACGATTCGCTCCTTTTGATGGGAGGGCGGAACATGTTTGACTATTTCATCGGAGATGACAGCCGGGGAAGCATCGGCTATGACCGGGAAGTGCTTCTGTATTCCAAAAAACCGGAACAAAAGAACGGGGCTATTCCACAGGTCCTTTCTTATTTTAAAAGAGTTTGGAATTCCTCAGACTGCAAGACAGTTTTTGAGGGAGATCCCCAGAGAGAAAAGACAAAGAGTGAGATCAAATATCTCTCTCGTCGTTACCAGTCCATTAAAAAGAAGCTTCCTTCGAAAACGGACTGGGTAAAACAGACCGTTCCTGTAAAAAAGGCTTCCTTTGTGACAAACCCGGTCCATATCGGCAATAAGGAGCCTTATGTGTGGTATACGATGCAGCAGCTCATGCTGACTGCAAAAAAAGACGTCACGATCCAGACACCATATGCGGTTTTCTCCAAAGATATGTATAAGGGAATGGAGGAACTGACCGGGAAAGTCCCGAACGTAGAAATGCTGGTGAACTCCACAGCCGTGGGTGATAATTTCATCGCTTCCTCAGACTATACAAGAAACCGTTCAAAGGTCCTTAAAACAGGCCCCAGGGTCTACGAATTTTTCGGAGACCACTCCTGCCACGGCAAGTCCATTGCCATCGATGACCGGCTGTCAGTGATCGGCTCCTATAACTTTGACATGAGGAGCACATATCTGGACACTGAGACTATGCTCGTGCTGGACAGCCCCGAATTAAACAGAGAACTCAGAACAAACATGGACAAGTTGAAGGACCAGTCCCTTGAAATAAATAAAAAAGAACAGTATTTTCCGAAACAGGGAGTGCCCCAAAAAGAACCAGAGAATTCCAAAAAGCTGCTGTTTAAATTCAGTTCCCTGTTTATTCAGCTTTTCCGGTACTTAGCGTAGCGGAGAAGAAAGTGGGCAAGCCCGCTTCATCTCTCGGGAAAGACTTTCATGCACTAGCGTGACAAGGTCTTTCCTGAGAAAAAAAACAACCCCTGTCATTCGGGATTATTTTCTTTTTTGCCTGTCTGTTTCTTCTTTTTGACCCGGCTGAATACCAGGCCATTGTACAATCGGTAAACGGAGGATACCATCATAATCCCACCGGACACTGCCATGGCGATGATCAGGGTTCTCTGCCCATACATGGCAAACAGCCCCCAGTTTTTTGCAACTGCATAATTCATCGTATAGTAAAGCTGCCCTCCCGGCACAAGGGGAATGATGGCCCCGATCAAAAATATAGTGGCTGGGCTCTTGGCCAGTCTGGCAAGTGCCTCCGCATAAACGGTCGCCGCCATGGATGCGACGAAGTTCGGCAGAAATGTACTCGTGGTCAGGGAAGCCATGACCAAATAGACCGTCCATGAGACGAGGCCTCCCAGGCCTGCAAAGAATAACTTTTTTCCTCTCATATTAAATAAAATAGAAAATCCGAGAGCTCCGATAAACGAAGAAAGAATCTGGACTGCCTGTACTATCATAAGACACCTCCCCACAGTACAAGTGCGGTGAAGGAACCAGCCGCAAGAAATACAGCGGTCACCACCACTTCACAAAGCCGTATCATACCCGCCATCACGTCTCCTCCTATAATATCCCGGATAGAATTGACAAAAGCCACCCCGGGCACAAGAAGCATGATATTTCCTATGATGATCGTGCCGTAATCTCTGGTGGCCCCCAGATGCGCCAGTATATATGCAATAGTGGCCACCATAAAAGCTGCAGTAAAGTCTGAAAACATAATATTGGAATCCAGCTTTTGAAGAAAAGCCATCAGCCACCAGACTGCCGCACCGCATAGGGCCCCTATGATCCCTTCCACAAATCCTCCGCCGAAAAAGACTGCAAATGTTCCTGCGATCAGAGATGCAATCAGACACTGCACCGGCAGGCTGTAAATGTGCTCCTGACGAATGTCCGAAAGCTTTTCCTCCAGATAAGAAATATCCGGCTTCTCCCTGCACACATATCTGGAAAGATCATTTAACCGGTCTAATTTATGAAAATCCGTCTTGTAGTATTTAATTCTTTTAGTCTGGGTAAACACATCTCCGTCTTCCGTAGTCACCGTGACCACTATGCTGGATGTGATCGTAAACGCCTCAACTTCCCTCGCCCCGTATGCAAGGCAGATGCGCTCGATAGTGTCTTCCACTCTGGAAACACCGGCTCCGCTTATCAACATCATTTTTCCGAGATCCATGGCCTGGATCAATACCTGCTTTAAAAACATGTGAACTCCTCTAACGTAAAATGACCGGATATTGGCTGTCAAAACAGATACCGATGCGGGCAGCCTGATCCATCCGCTCCTTTGTGTCACATTGGTTCAGCAGAATAAGAAGGTCCGCATCCGGATATTGTTTTCTGAGCATTATAACATATTCCATACGGATCAGCTTCATAATATCCTCATAATTAAGAAATTCTTCATCAGATTTTTCAAGAATTTTACACGCGTGTTCCGGCCGGTGGCACACATCCTTTATTGGGTTCCCGAGAGCACTCATCCCTGCCACGATCAGAATCTGGTCCGTTTCCTCCGGTATGACCGGCTCTGTTTCATTTCTGGCCTTTACCGGCATTCTCTTTGCTCCGTCCGCCTCCACTATGGTAACGTCAGCAAAAGAGGAGGCTGCCTTAAAGACTTCTTTTGGCAGCCCCTTCATCTTTTCTCCGTCACGGAGTCCTGCTGTAACGGTCCGGCCCGGCTTCAGTCTCGGTATAATATCATCCGCATCTCCGGAAAGCACGGTCTCCCTCCCCGGAATTTCCATGTGAGTGGTGGTCGTCACCAGGACCCTTTTTCCCATCTCTTCCTGTTCTCCTGCGATCTTAAATACCGATGTCGTCTTTCCCCCGGCTCCCACTACGGAAAGGATACCGTCGCGGATTCCAAAGGCTTCGGACAGCGGCTCCTCTTTTCCTATCCTTTTCATTCTTAGTTTCTCCCAAGTTTTATTTTCTAACCTCCCTTTTACTTTAGCTTATTGCGCGGAACGCGTCCACCCGAAGGGTATAAAATACGGTGTGCCCTATGGGTGTACTTATGATTGTTCATTATTTGTAGCTTAATTCATATTTTTTACTCGGCAAATCGGAGTTTATCTTCGTATATAATCCAAATCTATGATGCCATTATATGATTGTGTTTTAAGTAACTTCAGCTTTATCTCCTGTTTCCCATTTTCAAATAGACGCGTACCTGAACCCAAGAGTGTTGGAATTACAGTAATATAATAACGGTCAATCAAGTTTTTATTTATGAACTGTTGAATCAGGTTTGCACCACCGCAGATCCAAATATCTTTTCCATTTCCTTCTTTCAAATGATGTATTAACTCAACAGGATTTTCATTTATAAACCTGATTTTCTCAGATGAAGCAAGCTCGTTATGTGTAATGACATAGGTTGTATAATCGTCATATATCCATTTATTTGGAGAAAGTTCAGTAACTACTTGATGATAAGTATTCCACCCCATCAAAATCGTATCAATGTCTTTTACAAACTCTGAATAAGTATCAATATTTTCATTGTTGCTGCCTTGTCCTTCTAACCAATCAACTTTGCCATTGCTATCTGCAATATATCCGTCAAGACTCATTGCAATAAACAAACTAACTCTTCTCATATCTGTTTACCTCACCAAATTCTGATTGCTCTTTCTTCAACAGTCCTTGAAAAACCCATGACATTTTCCACATGATTTCCGTTTGGCTCTTAGAATGCCTCACTCCAATCATGTAGAAAATGGACATAATATCTGCAGGAAAGGTGTTCTTCGAATAAAATGGGCTATTCTCCAAAAGCCTTCTTTATTCATCTGCTTTCCCTTAAAGCTGTTTTTTTTGAAAGGCAATGCCCGATAAAACCAAAAGGATCAGGAGGAGTACTCCCGTCATCAGAAAGCTCCTGGAAAAATCCGAGGTTTTGAGAGCCCCGGTAATCAATCCGTATGGCTCGGATACCAGACGCATAGGATTAAATTTCCGGATCCTGGGAACGATATTCAGCAGAAACATCACAGCTACCATAATTCCGGTAAATAAAAGGCTAGAATAACTGCTCTTTGAAATCACGCTGCCCAAAAGGTCTGAGGCCAGCAGCAGTACCCCGAACAGCCATACCCCCAGGAGCGCAGGCATCAGATGATCAATGTCTTTCGTTTTCCAGAAATAAACTGTATATCCATAGGTTACTCCCGTGCACACCGCATAGGATACTGTCCACAGAAGGACTGCCACCGTAAACTTTGAACAGAGCACCGCCGTCCGGGAAAGCCCCTTGGTGACCATTAAGATCAAAGTTCCTTTTTGGATCTCGCCTGCCATCATTCCGGAAAAGAGAATGGCTAAAACCGCAAGCCCCATCTGAGGTACATTTTTGAAAAACTGCATCCAGGAATCCGCCGCCGAGGGAGCCGGAAGATCAATGCTGATGCCTCCGGGCATAAAGCTTTTCACAAGCTCCGGGGTAATCTTTGCTATAAAAGGATTCATAAAACCAAACATCAGAAAAATACATCCGAGGATCAGCAATTTATAAGTGCAGATACTTTCCAGCAGCTCTTTTTTCGTAAACGCCCAGTACGCCCTCATGATATCACCTCCATAAATAAGTTTTCCAGGGTCGGCTTCTGCACTTCCATTTTCAGCGGACATATATTGTGCTCTGTCATGCAGATCATAAGCTCTGTCTCCAAACGGGCCATATCCGATGTGTGGAAAATTAAAACTCCATTCTTTTTCTCTACCCCGAAAACATAGCCCTTCTTCTGAAATTCAGATTCCAGCAGTTTTTGTCCTCCCGGTGTGCCCGTCTCCAGACAGAGGCTGTCTTTCCTGTGCTGTGCCTTCAGTTCTTCAAGGCTCCCCGAAAGGGCCAGGCTTCCGTCTTTGAGCACTGCCGCCCGGTCACAGATTCTCTCCACATCGGACAGCACATGGGTTGAAAATAATACCGTTGTTTTTTCTCTGACTTTTGAAAGGATATCCAGGATCTCCTTTCGTCCCAGAGGGTCCAGGGCGGAAGTCGGCTCATCGCAGATCAAAAGCCCGGGCTCGTTGAGCAGTGCCTGTGCAATGCCCAGACGCTGTTTCATACCTCTGGAGTATCCGCGAATTTTTTTCTTTTCCTCTGAAAGTCCTACCAGACTGAGAAGTTCTTCGCTTCTTGAACAAATCTCTTTTGCTGAAAGCCCTGTGATCTCCCCGCACAGACGCAGGTACTGCTCTGCCTTCATATACCCGTAAAATTCAGGCACATCCGGCAGATATCCCACTCTGCGGTTTGTCTTTGCGAAACCGTAGCGAACCGTTTCTCCCAACACCTTCACTTCCCCTTTGTCAGCTTTTAAAAGCCCGAGGATGATCTTCATGGTCGTCGTCTTTCCAGCTCCGTTCTGGCCTAAAAATCCATATACAGAGTGCTCCGGCACCTGAAAAGTTAAGTCCCTTAACACCTGATGGGTTCCAAACTGTTTTGAAAGATGTTGAATCTCCAGCACATTCATCATTCATCCCCTCTTCCAAACACAAAATACACGACCGGTCCTAAAAATTGTATAAACATGACAATTAATATCCAGAATATGCGGTTCCCAAACCGGTAATCCGGATGTCTCACCACATGTACCAGGGCGGTCACCATCAGCACCAGTTCCAATATGATCACAGGGATTAAAAAAGGCATATATTCCATCAACTCATTCATCGTCATAACCTCCATTCTTTTTGTATGCGTTTTACAATCTCTTCAAACCTGGGGTTTCCTGTGAGCGGCTCGAATGCCGGATGTTTGAACCCGTCTATCACTGACTGTTTGATCAGCTTTGCTTCCCGCGGTGCCTGGACTCCCAGACACATTTCATTCAGCCATGGATCGACCAGATCAAAGAAATCATCTCCATGCAGTGTGTACGGCAGAAGATTGTTCAGGCAGACTCTCTCATAGTTTTCAAGCATGGCGAGTGCTTTTTCTTCTTTTTTCTGTCCCATATACCCCACTGCGGCCGCAAAGTATAACTGTGCCATTGCATTTACGTACAGAAGGTCCAGTTCAAATGCCTCTGCGATCTGACTGCCTCTCTGGACAAGCATTTCAAACTTTTCTTCATCTTTTTCATACAGGGTCAGTTCCTGTATCATAAATGACATCACGCCCACCAGATTCTGATACAGACTGATCTGTACTGTCTCCCTGGCCTTTTCCTCATTTCCCAGCATGCGGTACGCCTCCGACAAGATGCCCTCATCAAAATAATTCGCCCTGACTTCCTCGTCCAGAAGTTCCAGCACCTTTTCAGGATGTCCCTCCAGCAGTTCCATTCTGGCTTCCAGAGAGTTTGCCTGGGAGGAGAGAAGGACATCACCGCTTTCTTCTTTCACTCTTCGGCAGAGATCCGCCGCCGTTTTCATTACGGTCTTCTGTTCTTCCGGTTTCTCCAGCAGGACAAAATGATTCATGTACAGAATAATCATCTGCATAATAAGAGGAAAACAGGAATAATATTTTTTCAAGATCCCGTCACATTCCTCAAATACTTCTTTCGCCGGCTTCTGACTGAAGTCCTTTGCCAGTCTTAAATAGAGTTTCCGTATGTCTTCCTTTGTCATCTGCGGCTTATATCCTATGAGTTCATCGACACTCATGTTGAAATAGGCCGCCAGCTGGGGCAGAAACGTGATATCCGGGTAGCTCTGCCCGGTCTCCCACTTGGATACCGATGCTTTGGAGACACCGATATAGGCTGCCAGCTGATCCTGGGTTATTCCTTTTTCTTTTCTCTTTTTCACCAAAATATTTGACAGATTTAACTCCTTCATATTCATCACCTCAAGTTCATTATAACCGTATACAGGAATACTACAATGGATTTGAAGTTGATTTTAGTTGATAAAATCAACCAAAAAGAAACAATGCCGCGGTATAGCATCCCGCAGCCTTTATTTATACCGGAAAATCTTATTCAGTTCATTGACGGTCTCCATGCAGTTCATGGCAAGAGTATTAAAATACAGCTCCTCGTCAAGGCATCCGTATACCCTGTCCTCTCCCAGCATCATGTTGTTCTTCGGCGTAATCTGCCTTCTGCGCATATAGGAGCCGATCTTCTCCCATTGTTTTTTCATCAGTATCAAGAAGGCTGTTTACACTTTTTAAAAAATCAGACTCTGCGGTGATGGGGAGAAGAAATTTATTCACAAGAAGTACAGTGTCCGCCAAGGCTTTTAAATATTTCGGTCAGCACAAAGGTCACTCCCATCCCCGCAATGGTCCCGAGGATACGGTTGTTGATCTTCATCATGCTTTCCTCCGAATACGGCATCAGCATCAGAAAGAGCTCATCGGATACCAGTAGCCGTGTTCCAGATTAGTCAGTCTGCACACCAGGTTCTCCGTCCGGCTGAAGCTTTTAATTTTTTCTATGATCTCACCGTTATCCGTCTGGTTCATATGGTACATCATCCGGATGAGCTCCTCTTTATCCCTTGAGTCCTTCTTCCCGTCCGATAGCCTGATAAACTGCACCGCCAGATTGCTCATTCCTTTTCTTACGGTTTTATAATACCTTTTTTCTTAATGATTCTGGAATGCAGATACAGAAAAGCTGTGAGGACGGCAATGGCATAGAGAAATGCACATAAGCGCGCAGGCATCGCCTGTGCCGGGATCAGGCGCAGCTGGAGAAACACAAATTCCATTCCGTACAGAAAGTACGCCTTAGGATTGAATTTATCCGTCAGAAGAAATACAAGAAAGAACTGTACCCACAGATTCAGGAAAAAGCAGAGGATCAGATTTAAGGATGCCGCGTACGATGCCCCGCACACGATCCCGTAACAAAGACACAAAAATAACAGGGAATGCCGCCGCCCATTGTCTCCCGGCCGTGTGCATCCCGTTCTGACAATGCTTCATATTATCATCTCCCCTGCGTTGACTTTTAAAATAGAAAGTGCTACGATTTTATCACATGAAAGCAAGACTGTAAAGGAGACAGACTATGGGATTTAAACTTAGAAAGATCGTTATCATCGGAGCGGGACATGTGGGAACCATGTGTGGACTCAGCCTCATGTACCGGGGTGAAGTTGATGAACTGGTTTACATAGATATTGACAGAGAAAAGGCTTACAGCCAGGCACTGGACCTTGACGATGCGGTTTCTTTTCTCCCGCATCAGATCACTGTCCGGACAGGAGACTATGGGGATGTGGAGGATGCAGACGTCATCGTTATGGCCGCCGGTGTTTCCAGGCTCCCGGGCCAGACCCGTCTGGATATGCTGGACGATTCTATCCGCATCATGAAAGAAACAGCCTCTCACATGCAAGGCCTGCATATACCGGGAATCCTGATCAGTATTTCCAATCCGGCTGACATCGTGGCGGATTATCTGAGAAAGCAGCTGGGCCTTCCGAGAAACCGCTGTTTCAGCACCGGAACTTCCCTGGATTCATGCAGGTTAAGAAGGATTCTTTCCCAGAAGATGCACCTGGACCGCAATTCTATCCAGGCCTTTGTCATGGGCGAACACGGCGATTCACAGATGATACCTTTTTCTGCGGTCCATATTTCTGGCAAACCTCTGGTTCAGTGGATGAAAGATGAGCCAGTGCGGTATGGAAAACTGGATCTTGTACAGATCGAAAAGGAGACTGCCAATGCAGGACACGAGGTGATCGAGGGAAAAGGCAGCACAGAATTCGGTATCGGCATCGCCCTGTCAGAGATTGTCCGCTCTATTTTCCATGACTCAAAAAAAGTCCTGCCGGTCTCTCCCCTGCTTGATGGGGAATACGGACAGTACGGAATCCATGCGGGTGTCCCTTGTGTCATCGGAAAAGACGGAATCGAACAGATCATAGAGATCCCTCTGACTGACAAAGAAAAAGAGAAATTTGAAAACTCCTGCCGGGTGATTCGTGAATATATCAGCCGGATATAATCGTATTTCATCCCTCTCTTTTTTCCATGGTAAAGGAATTACATATAAGGATTGTAGCGGAAGGAATTGAACATAAAGAGCAGGTAGATTTTCTAAAGGATATCGGCTGTCACACGGTCCAGGGTTACTATTTCTACAAACCCATGCCTGAAGGTAATTTCGCCGCGCTCTTAAACGGGATAGAAAAATAACATAAAAAGAAGAACAAAGTGGGCAAGCCCACTTCAACTCCCCAACCCCTCAATCTTTGAGGGGCTTAACAACTTTACGTGCCAGATGCGATTTGCCGCAGGCAAATAATTTCCTTACGCATCTGTGCACGACCAGCGGAGCGTTTTTCTTTGTCTCTCATGATCAGACTCTGTAAATGTAATGTTCTTTCCTTGGTTTTACTTTCGGTGTTTCTCCGTCCTGGTATCCCAGAATGCAGTGGCCGATGCCGGCATAATCTCCTTCAATTCCCCATTGTCTCAAGAGTTTCCTTCCTTCTTCGCTCTCAAACTCCTGCTTCGCCCGGTGAATCCAGCAGGAACCGATTCCCAGCGCGTGTGCAGCATTCATCAGATTCCCCATCACAAGACTGCCGTCTTCCACATATGTGGACCGGTTTTTGTCTGCCAAAACAACGATCACCGTCGGAGCTCCGTAAAAGGGATCGATCGATTCATTTCCGAGGAATTTAGCGTTCATCTTCGACAATTTTGAAATCGTTTCTTTGTCCTGTATGACCACCATGACCGGTGACTGCATCCCCATGCCTGTGGGTGCGTTCATGCCGGCCTTCAGGATCTCCTGAAGGTCCGCTTCTTCGATCTGTCTGTCCCGGTACTTTTTTATGCTTCTTCTTTCCTTTAAATCTTTAATCGTATCTTTCATTTCATACCTCCTGTTTCGTATTATACAAGAGTTTTTGTCCATGCGATTGCCAATGCCCCGTAGCCTATGTGACAGGCGATGCTCAGAGACAGCGGGTCCATCTCAAAGTGATGTCCCGGAAAACGGCCTTTGATCTCTTCTGCCCAGAGAGCTGCTTCTTCCCCGCTTCCCGTATAGGCGGCCTGAATAATGACATCTTCCTTTTCCATAGACGGACCGAACATTTCATTCAGTTCCTTTTCTACGGCTTCCAGCATTTTTTTCTTGGCAAGCTTCATTCCTCTTGCCTTCGTAAATGCATCCAGCTTTTCTCCCTTGATCTGGAGCACCGGCTTAATATTCAAAACAGAGCCGATGGCTGCCGCTGCCGGAGTAATCCTCCCCCCCTGCTTTAAATATTTTAATGTATCTACGGTTATAAAAATAGATGACTCCATTTTATGTTCTTCCAATATGCTTTTTATCTCGGCCGCACTCATGCCCTGCTCTGCCATCTTTTTGGCTTCCAGCACGGACTGCTTCTGGGTGACAGAAATCCTCTGGTTATTCACTACCTGGACTTTGCCGTCAAAGTCCTCTGCCAGCATATGTGCCGTCTCACAGGAACTACTCAGGCCGCTGGACATAGGGATATGGACAATCTCATCATATTCTTTCAGCACCTTGTTCCACAAATCCATCACATCTCCCGGAGCAGGCTGAGACGTCTTGATATCCACGCCCTCCCCAAGTCTCTTATAAAATTCTTCCTGAGTCAGGGTAATATCCTCAAAATACAGCTTTTCATCAATATAGAACGGCATAGGCAGCACGTAGATTCCATACTCCCCTGCCTGATTCTGTGTGATTCCGCTGTTGCTATCTGTAATTACTGCAACTTTTCCCATAACGAATCCTTTCATGATTTTTAGGAACTATTGATAATCCCGTCCTTTTATCATAACAAATGTTAGGGTATACAGTCAAATACCTATTTCCCCGGATGTCCGCATTCCGATTCTTTTCCACACAGGATACCCAGTCCGTGGGAGAGTTCGTCCAGGATACATTCCAGATTTTCTTTGACTGCTTTCGGGCTGCCCGGAAGATTTATGATCAGTGTACGTTTCCTTATGACAGAAACTCCCCGGCTGAGCATTGCCCTCTTTGTAATCTTCAAAGATTCAAGGCGCATGGCTTCGCTGATCCCCGGAGCAAGCCGCTCCGCCGCCTCAAGTGTGGCTTCCGGCGTCAGATCCCTCTCTGAAAATCCGGTGCCTCCCGTGGTCAGGATCAGATCCGCCGTGTGCCGGTCACAGATCTCTATGAGTCTTCCTCTCAGCGGTTCTATCCCATCCGGGAGGATTTCAGCCGAAACTACTTCATAGCCTTCCGCCTCTGTCATCTTTCGGATCAGCGGACCGCTTTCATCCCGGCGCTCACCCGATGCGCCTTTGTCGCTCAATGTGATAACTGCTATTTTATATGCCATGTTTCTTCTCCTCATGCTCTTATGATCTGATCATCTACCCGGAGAGTCCCTCCGCACACCACTCTCAGAAAAATGCCCTCTGTCGGCATAATGCATTTTCCGACCCTTTTGTAAATTTCGCAGTGACTGTGGCACTCCTTCCCCCTCTGGGTCACTTCCAGGACCACATCCCCCGCCAGGAGACGGTCGCCCACGGCAAGACTGTCCACATCGATTCCGGATACAATGAGGTTTTCCCCGAAGTCCCCGTCCTCCACTTTTCCTCCCTGCTCGGTAAACTCTTTTATTTTCTCATATCCGAGAATACTGACCTGCCGGTGCCATTTTCCGGCGTGGGCATCCCCCCGGATTCCAAACTCCTCAACGAGAAGTGCTTCTTCTACCGGACGTTTTACAGTTCCCTTTTTTTCACTGATACAGATTGCCTCAATCTTTCCCACTGCTGTCCTCCGTTTCTGCCATATCCTCTGAAACATAACGGAATGATCCGCTTCTTCCTCCGGATTTCTCAAGAAGATGAATGTCTCCCATAGACATGGACTTGCTGACTGCCTTACACATGTCATAAATGGTCAGCAGTGCGATCTGCACCCCTGTGAGCGCTTCCATCTCCACTCCGGTCTTTCCCGTTGTCTTCACTGTACAGACGGCCCTGATCGAATAATCTTCTTCCCGCATCTCAAAGTCTACGCTGCATTTGTGAATCAGCAGCACATGGCACATAGGAATCAGACTGCTGGTCTGTTTCGCGCCCATGATGCCTGCGATCCTGGCCACCGAAAGTACATCACCTTTTTCTACCTGCTTCGTTTTGATCTTTTGATAGACCTCTTTTCCGACAAAGATTCTGCCCTGGGCAGAAGCTTCCCTTCTTGTATTCTCTTTGTCCGACACATCCACCATCACGGCGTTTCCGTTTTCATCAAAATGTGAAAAATCGTTCATCTCTCCTACCTTCCAAATCCACAGTCCGGATAAGTACACGGATCACACTGCATACAAAATCCTCCGTGTGCCATTTTTATAAAATCCTCTCTCGTCAGCTTTTCCCCGGCCAGAAGTCTCGGCACGGCCAGGTCGAACACCGTGCGTTTCGAGTACATGACACATCCCGGAAGTCCCACTACCGGAATTCCTTTTACATAGGAAAGCATGAACATAGCTCCCGGGAGTACAGGGCTTCCGTAAGTGACAACCTCACCGCCGCAGTCTCTGATGGCAGAGGGCGTCACATCGTCCGGGTCCACACTCATGCCGCCGGAAACCTGCACCATTCCTGCCCCCTGTTCTATGAAACGAAAGATTGCTTTCGTGATCTCCTCTTTCTCATCTCCGGGAAACACCTGTCCGATGATTTCCCCGTCCAGTTCTTTTGCTTTTCTTTTAAGAACCGGGCCGAATTTATCCTCGATGCGCCCGTCTGCAATCTCGGACCCTGTGGTCACAATCCCGATTCTGGTGTGATGAAACGGCAGGACTTCGATCATCGGGCCTTTCTCTTCACAGAGTTTCTCAAACCGCAAAAGCATGTCTTCCTCTGTCACCAGAGGGATCACCCTCGTACCTGCCAGAACCTTTCCCTCTTCCACTGTTTTTCCGGAGTGAATGGTGGAAAAGCAGACATCCTTTAAGCTGTTTAACTCGTACAAAAGATCAATGTTAATCCTTAAGACACCCCGGCAGGATGCCCTAAGCTCTATTTTCCCTTCTTCCGGTTCTCCGTAAGAAATATTGGCTCCGGCGGCGGCCTTTACCATCCGCTTCGCCGCATCATCCTCGTGAACATATCCCTCTTCCAAGTCCCAAACATAGAGATAGCGTTTGCCAATATCCAATAGCTTTTCGATATCCTCTTCCATCACTACATGGCCCTTTTTGAATGCCCGGCCTTTAAACCTTCCCGGCACAATCTCTGTCATGTCGTGGCAGAGCACCATGCCAACCGCGTCCTGAACCCGCACTTTCTTCATAGTCTTCACCTTCTTAGCTGTCCTTTCTCTCCGGCACATACAAGCCTAAGTACACTGCCGGCGATGCATCTTGCCTTATCTGAAATCGTAAAACAGTTGTCTCTTTCTTCGATCCTCGGATCAATATCCGCGATCTTAAATCCTTTTTTCACCGGGTAGCCGTCCCGGATGAGTCCCCGGACGATGCCGTTAAGAGATGCAAATACAGGCACCTCCGTGCCGCCGTCTTCTTTGATCACAGCAATGACATCGCCCTTTTTTACCTGTGCGGCAATCTCTGTCCGCCCATACAGAAGTCCTCCTGCCGGAGCGTGGATGACTCTTTCCTTTCCATACCCCATGATCTTTCCGGGGACGCCTGTGTCAGCCATGGCGGTGCCTTCTTCAATGATCCTTCCGAGATTATGGCCCCGCATAGTCTCGATCACATAATCCACATCCTCTCCTGCGCTGAATCCCGGTCCCAGTCCGATGGTAAGCCCCGACATGTCCCGGCTGGTTCCCAGATTTCTCTTTGCGAGAATGGCGTCCACCACCGCATCGGGTTTTATCTCCCTGATAGAATCCCCCTCCGGGTCGATAAATACCACCGGCCTTGAAGGACTTACCATGTCCATGGCTTTTTTCAAAGAATCTGCACAAACGGCTGTCAGCCCCTCCACGGATGCAGTTCCTTCATATACGGCTTCACAGAAGGCCACCTGCCTGCGGATAGCAGACGGATGTTCTGTCTCCAGGACAAGAACGGGATATCCGGCCCTGCTCAGCTGACAGATCGTTCCGGTGGCGATATCCCCACCGCCTCTTACAACGATTGGCTTCATAACATATGAGGTCCTCTCTTTATAAATTTTCCTTGTTTCTCCTTCATGACTGTTCCTCCGTCCGTCATTCGAGTATACAGCCTTTCTCAGAATAAAGGCCGTAAAGCTTCGCAGGGTTCTCTGACAGCACCCGGCACATCTGCTGGGGTGTCAGTCTGCCTGATCTCACTCCATAAGTATAAAATAAAACGGCTCTGGTTTCCACCCCCGGCATTCCGTTTGGAATCCCGGTAAAATCATCCTTTCCCATATTCTTATCTTCCACCGTAAAACTGCAGTGGTCCGTGGACACTGTCTGGCTCTTTCCTGTCCTCTGTCCTTCCCAGAGCACCTCCCTGCATGTGAGATGGACTACGAATACCGAAATATCCACCTCTTTCGCGATCGCCAGGAGACGGTTGACTGCCTCTGCCTCCGCCCCGCCGGGCCTCACTCTCGGGTGAGCATCGGCTCCTAAATCCCCTCTCTTTTTCGCCTCTTCTGTCAGCGCGTCGATCATTTCCGCATTTTCGCAGTGGACGCCTGTGATGCCGCTGATCTCTTTCATTTTCCTGAGCGCCATAAAAATATCATGGTCATTCAGGATCATGTATACAAAACACTTTTTTGATATCTAAAAGTTTTTGTATTTTTTATTGCAATCCTAAAAAAACGTGCTAAGATTAACTTATCAGGCAACCTAAACACTCAGAAAAGGAGTGATCAATATGAATCCGGAACTGGAACTATTAAAGCAAATGGCGCATACGATCGCCATGCAGTTCGGCAAGGACTGCGAAGTCATCATCCATGACCTTACAAGTAAGGATATGGACCATACCATCGTACACATCGAAAACGGACACGTCACCAAAGGGAAATTAGGAGACGGCCCTTCCGCCGTCGTTTTAGAGACACTTCACAGAGATCCGGAAGACATCAAGGACCACTATGCATATCAGATCAAGACATCCGACGGCAAAATCTTAAAATCCACAACGACATTTGTAAAAGGGGAGGACGGAGAAGTCCACTATATCGTGGCCATCAATTATGATATCAGCGCTCTCTTAATGATCGACGCTTCCCTCCAGTCTCTGATGCATGTGGAGGAACAAAAACAGGATGAGCCCACCGCCATCGTAGGAAACGTTCACGACATGCTGGACAGTCTGATCGAACAGTCTGTCTCATTGGTCGGAAAACCAGCGGCTCTGATGAACAAAGAAGAAAAAGTAAGAGCTATTCAGTTTTTAAATGATGCCGGAGCCTTTCTGATCACAAAATCCGGTGATAAAGTCGCCAAGTACTTTGGCATATCAAAGTTTACTTTATACAGCTACATCGACGTCAACAAATAAAGGCGGATTTAATCTATATGGAAACAATCAAATTACGGGTTTACACCTTTTAGGGCATAACGAATATCAACAAGTCTTAATACATCTTGATATGCGTTATCCTTAGAATTTAAATCTATCATAAGCCACTTTTGTCCATTTCCCTCTCTAGTATTGTGATAGATTTCCTGTATATATTCAGAAAGCCTAGGTAACAAGTTTTCAACACGTTCTTTCTCTTTATTACCCACGACCACCAACACAGTAAAATAGTTTTTTTTAGGATAGATAACACACAATGATTTTCCAGATTTTCTAAACTTCACATTCCAGCCGCGTGCCCAGACATCTTTACTGTATTCTATTTTGCAAACCGCTTTATATTTATCGTTCATATACTGATAGAACTCATCAAATATAGGGTTTTCAATATAACTGCTTATTTCACTAATATTAGGTGCATAATTTATATCTTTTATATTTATCACAACAAACTACACTCTCCTTTATAGACTTTCTGTTTTATTTCCATTGACATTGGATAATTCCTTTTCAGCATTTCCTATTTCCACAGGAATTACCCAAATTTCCATATAACTAAAATCTGCATTTTCCTTGTAGTATTTTTCTGCCATGAACGGCTTTGTAACCAGTTTATGATTTGGAAGCCAAGTTTCAAACAGATACTTATTTGCTTGATTTAAAGCAGTAGTAACAAGTTTATCAAAAGATTCTGCCTCAATTCGGCATACAACATATTCACCTGCTGGTAATGTATGTTGTACCATATTTTTAGGACATACATCTGTTGATGAAACCATACCTCCCGCAAAATAAAGGAACGTTCCTTTATCTGGATTTGCCGAATGAGACACGCCGAGTTCAATATTGTTGTTAAAAACAACATTTTCGGTCTGCATTTTCTTTGCATGAAACTCACGCCATAGCTGACCCGGAATATCAATTCCCGTGCTTTTTCCAGGGGGAATCTGTTCATCGACATTTACTGCTTTTTTAAAACCAAAATACGTTTCGCTTGCTTTTAATGTTTTCCTTTGAATTTCCAAAACAATACCCCCTACAATCAGTGGGACATTTTCATCAATCAAAACATAATGAGAAGAAAGTTCTGGCTTGTCAAATGTATTTAACATAGGAACGCTCTTTCTGTATTCATCAGGAGTAATATGGTAAACTTCTTTAAATGCCCTGGTGAAATTAGCATGGTCTGAAAATCCATATTTTAAAGCTATGTCTAATATTCTTTCCTCCGAATTATTTAATTCTGTTATTACCATTGCTAAACGACGAAGTTTAATATATTCTTGAACTGATTTCTTGACTAATTTTTTAAATAGTCTCTGGTAATAAAATGTAGATAGACAGGCAATCTTTGCTAGTTTCTCTGTTTCAATTTTCTCATTCAAGTGTTGTTCAATGTAATTTAATGACATTTCAATATTTTCATATGCGTACATATCAGTACCTCCTTTTTTTTTATAGTTACAGTATACACGAAAAATATTTGTACGGCTTGTCGCACAATGCCATTATCTTATAATACATTTCGCTACCCTTGACATGCTCTGTGTCATTCCAAATGCTTCTAATTTTGCGTGAAATGTTCGGTTGGTATATTGAAATCATCTATCCCTATGAAATAGGGGTTGCGCTTTGGGATTATAGTAGGCAAGCTCCTTTTCTATGGCGGTTGAATAGAAATTGTTTCTGTTTCATGTACCGTGTGCAGATTGGAAAGGACGACATTGGTCTGTAACAAGGCTTCAATGAGATTTAGCAGAAAGTATGTTTTACCACCGCCAATCCCACCAGCGATAAGGGTGTGAGGGAGTGCGTTATATTCCAAGACAAGATTTTTCATCAGTCGCCTTGGTCACTCATGCCTTGAAAATAGCGTAATAAGATTACATCACGCTGTTACTCTGATAACTTATGTAAAGCAACAGCAAGTTTCTCATTTGATACTTGGATTGTATTATTCAAGACTTCAAAAGAAATATAATCACAAGAATAGTTATCTGTTGTTCCACATTCAAGCTGTTTCATATCTGACAATTCACAGAACAAAACTTCACGCTTAGAACGTCTTGCAAACTGTCTTTTCTTGCTTTTTATTGTACGTTTGGTAACAGTCATTATCAAAGCATTAAACTGTATTCTAACGATATGCTCAAAAGAAGATGTGTTCATAATCTCACCCCCTTTCCGCAAACGCTGAAATAATAAACGGAAATACCGTCTATACCTTTGGAAAATACGGAAAAGAGAGTAAGAAAAAAGCCCACACAAAACATATAGTCTGTATGAACTAAGATATTAAAATATTCAGTTGTAGTAGTGCATGGATTGCTGTTAAGTTGTTCTTGAGTTTTTGGTAAATTGCTTAAAACACTTCATACACAATCCCCCTTAAAGCGATTGTACCATTCTAAACTTTCGTCTTCTTGATAAAGATATAAATATATTCTTCTGGTGTAGGGCGTTTATTTCCGAAATACTTCTTGAAATTTGCCTGCACCTCTGGGTCTGTACTGTTCATAGCTTCATTAATAGTAGCTTCTATATTAGCCCGAACGTCAGCCATGACATACCACCAGCCTTCAAGACTTTTTTAATATCCCGTTTTCTTAGTTCTATCATAAAACTATCTCATTCACTATAACTACTGACATAATCAGATTTCAAAATCCCATATAGGTAGTAGTCGCAATAGGTATTTACCATTTTCCCCTCACGAATATGTCCTTCTTTTTGAAAACCTACTTTCTCTAATGTTTTATAAGAAGCATGATTTAAAATATGCACATCTGTCCATAATTTTTGTAATTCTGTTTTTAAAAAACAAAATTCAATTACGCTTTTCAACGCTTCACTCATTAGTCCATTACCTTGATATTGCTTAGAAAGTCTGAAAGCCACTTTTGCCATTCTATTATTTTCAATAAGATATATCCATATTTCACCAATCACTTTGCTATCTTGTTTATGGACAATTCCCCAATGAAAACTTTTAGTAGCTTTTTCTGGCTTATTAAAGAGTACTTCTGGATTTTTTTCGCTTTTTGATGGACGCTTGCCCCAATACTCATATAAAGAAATATCACTAATCCATTCTTTCAAATCATCAATATCACTTTTATTCATTGTTCTTAAAATAAGGCGTTCTGTTTCAATTACTGGTTTTTCAAAAATGTACTCCTGCAAACTCATGGTTCATTACTCCTTAAAAATTGAATTCGTTTTCCCATGCAAAAGAAGCAGATTCTTCTAAGCTATGAGGCCAATGACTACACCAATCTGGAACCTGCGGATTTTCCACTCTATCCAAACTCGGCGTGTATGGTTTAATATCCAAGATAGGCGTTTTGTCATTAGCATCAATGTAAGCAATTTTTATCAGCCCACTTATATAATCAATATTGATAATTTCTACTGCTGATAATGCAATCGGATTTGGGCGTACTGGCGACCTTGTTGCAAAAATCCCCATTTTTTCTGGAGCTTTTTTATAAGGCTGGTCTGTTTCCAATACGCTTCTGAAATCCTCATTGTCAAAATCGCTAAACCACCATAAAACATTGATATGACTAAATCCGTCTAATTCCTTTAATGCTGGAATATATGGTGCTTCAAGTTGAATGAAAGCACTATTTTCATTGTTGTAGATAGTACCTATTGAATTTACTTTATAAGTTGTCATTGTATTTTCCTCCGTTTTCTTCTTGCTAAATAAACGATAAACCTTAACACCATGTTAAAGTCAAGGCAGATTATCATTTTTTACAAGAGATTTTCTAAAGGAATTTGGATTTCTGTTAGATAGTTCTCTGGATTTTTCTCGTTCCACGGTCCACGATGAACTATTTGACGGCTTGAACCTTTCATTTTATATTGACTGTTTTCTTGAAGCCATTTAGCAAATGAACGATAAGCATAAGAAATATTAGAAAAATCTCCATATACCATAGTACAAGCCATCATAGAAACTGGTTCGGTAAAACGAAACTTAAAATCGCCAGTATCTTTTCCTATTTTATTTACAAATGCACATAATTCTACATCAACATCTTTTTCTTTATATTCCACATTGTGATATATTGAGAACGTTTCATCAGCAATATCTATTTTATTTTCTTTAGCAAAAGCAGAAAGTTCTTTCCAGAGCTCGCCCTCGTAATAATAATCTGGTATTTCTTTTCTTAAAGATAAAACACAATAACTCGGTATCTCTTTTATGGTTATGTTAAAATACAATTCACTTTTGCCATGTAACAATTCCTTTTTAGCAATCTCAATTTTCTTTAATTTTTCTTGTTCTTTCTGTATATTATCCATAATTTCAATAGACTTTTTATCAAGCTGTTCTATAATGGCAATATTACTGTAATTGAGGGCTAATGCAATTTCAGCAACATTGAAGCCACTATCACGCAAATATATGATTCTATTTAAAGTTGAGATTTGTTCTGCTGAATACATACGATATCCAGTCAATGAATCGATTTTAGCAGGCTTTAACAAACCCATTTCATCATAATAACGCAACATTCGAGTAGAAACTTGTGTCAATTTTGAAAACTCACCAATTTTGAACATTTTATCCCTCCATTCATGTACCTAATTATAATTATTGTTAATTTATACTTCAATATAATAAGGGCTTGCACACCACAGTTATGATACAAACCCGTTTTCATGTTACCTTACAATCTTTCAATTCCCGTTCTTTGTAAAGATAGGGTTTACCAGTTCCGAAAATACATGGTTCCTGCCGATAGGCTCATGCACATTCCCCGATACATAGTAGGCAAGCTCCTTTTCTGCGGCTGTTGGATACAGCTTAAAGAAAGTTTCCAGAAAAGCGGTAGCGTTATTGATTGTATCTGCGTCCACGCTGTTATCGGCTTCTGGTGTCTTTGATTCATAGTCTGATTTTGCGATTGCTGAGGAAAGGGTAGGATTCTGAACGATTACCATATCCCCGTCAGCATCCCCATGGACTTTTACCGTATAGGTTGCTGTTACATTGTTTGTCTGGTCGCCCTCTTTTATCTGCTGATCTACTTCGTAGGTAGCAGAAAAAGTGTCCGTTCCCGACTGCTCGATATTCCACACAATCACATCTGTAACCGCAGAGCTGGTCGGTATATCCGTTTTGATAGTATCTACATTCAAGTCCTACAACTCCTTTGTCAGATAACCGCTGATTGCCTGCGTCCTTGCTTCAATAGCTTCGTTGCTGTTGCTCCATGTGTAATAGGACTTCTCAAAGTTCTTCACGAAATTTTCAATCCCGTTGGTATCGTTTAATCGTAACTGTATAGTTTGTCAACCTTGTGTATTCATGCCTTTTAGAAGTAATGTTTAAATTTAATCCCAACCTATCACATAGCTTTTTAGTAGATATAGCCACATAGCCAGTTGCATTTGTTTTTTTGCATATTTAAGTATTCAATATTTCAAAACATATTTTATTGTGACAAATGCAAAATTGAATAAATTTTTCCAATAGTTTTTTTAATAGGTCTATCTTTATAGAAATAGTATTCTACATATTTCCATTTGTCTGGATTGTATATTAACACTTTACTTGTACAGTCATCTTTCTCCAATGAAAAATTTATAGCTTTCATTTGTTCCATTGGTGTAATTTCATGTTCAATTTCAAGAGCAAACTTTGACAGATTAAAGTCTTTTCCCAAACAACATGTTATTGGAATACCTATATTTATTTTTTGCCAACCGAATGAACTTAAAATATTATCATAGTAACCATCAAAAATGAATTTGTTCATGCCATCATTATTCTGCCATACATATAGTGGAGAATACTCATTACAACTCTTTGAAGAATCTCTTTTTTCAGATATGAGATATGCTTTAAATATTAAATCTTGAAAGCCATCCGTCCTATGTCCATTATCAGCTACTCGCTGTCTAATCATGTTCATGTCGTAGTTATCTGGTAGTGAAATCTTATATTGCATAGCAATCATTATTTTATCCTCCTATCTATCCTGCTTCAAATTTCAATTTAATTATACATATTAGTTCGTTATGTGTATAATAGTTGTAAATGATGATAGATATCATTTTAAATAATACTGGAGGTGCTATTATGGAAAGTCTGGAACTTAGAATATTTAGGGAAGTTGCTTATACAAAATCAATATCGAAAACTGCGGAAAATATGGGGTATGTTCAATCTAATATAACTGCACATATCAAAAAACTGGAAGGTGAATTAAACACGACACTATTCATTCGCCATAGCAAAGGCGTAACCCTCACAAAAGATGGAGAAAAATTACTGTATCAAGCAGAAAAGATAATCTCTTTACTCGATAAGACCTTACAATCTTTTCAGAACAATCCTAAAACTTTAAAAATTGGCACAACGCAGACAATAGCTGGTTATTTATTGCCCAAATGTATCATTGAATATCAAAAACAGTTTCCAAATGTGTCATTGTCAGTTTCTACACTAAATCAAGACGAATTAGACCAGAGTCTATCTAATGGACTATTAGATTGTATAATCACTAACAGTACCCACAATATTACACAAGGTAGGCGGATTTTGGAATTTCAAGACAATTTAATGCTGGCAACTCCATGCTCCTGCAATTCCATAAATGATATTTTTACATATCCAATTATCATAAATAATATCAAGTCCTGCCCCTACAGAAAAGCTCTTTTGGATTGGTGGAACTTACATCAATCGAAGTCACCAATGATAATTGAATTAGATACTGTAGAAGCAATTCTTAATACCGTTGCTATGGGCGGTGGAATATCATTATTACCAAAGTATATTTTAGCAGATAAACAAAATATCAATAGCTTCTATATTGAAGATTTGCAATATACATCGATTCATATGTGGATTGCTATGAATAAGCTTCCATCAGAATATTTTGCTTTAAAGGACATTCTAAAAAAACAATTTAAAATAGATAACAACTAAGGCAGATAACCACGACACGGTGTACCTGCCTTTTACTATGTTATTCTACAATCTTCCAGTTATTATCTTTATGTAGCACTAGCTCAAACTGCGATACCTGCGTTGCCTTTGTCTGATTTACCATAAATCAAATTTGCCTGTTATCCACGGTAACTGCGATAACAGTTCCATATCTTCTTTTAAATTTGGATTTATCCTTTTTACAGCATAGTAAGGTGTTTTATACTTGTGTCCCTCTGTGCTTTCCCCGAACATATCCATGCTGTATAAATCATCATAACGGTCTAACATTTTTTGAAACTTCAAATGCTGGATAAATTCTTTGATTGGGTAAAGGTCAGACGCTTCCATGTTCTTTCCGCTGATGTAATCTGTAATATATTTGCGTAGCTGTTCTAATTCATATTCCAGCCATTCTTCTTCGCTGTCAAAGAAGTTATCATAATGTCCATGTTTCAGTTCTGCATTTAAACGTTCTTCCGCTCTTAGAAACTGGCAGACTTCCTTTTCTGCTTGATTGGCATATTTCCATTCCCCCGATAACAATTCGTTCGGTGTTACGTCCAGCACTTCCATTATCTTTTCCAGCGTATCATAAGCAGGATAATTCAACCCTCTTTCAATCTTGGAAAGGCTCTGCATATTGATACCAATTTTGTCCGCAAGCTCCTGTTGTTTCATTCCTCTGAATTTTCTTATGGTCTGTATATTATTTCCTAAATGGCTTATTTTCATCGCATAGCCCTCCATATCTCATTATATCTTCACTGTTATAAGTCTATCACGCCTAATATGGCTTTTAAAGGCAAAAAAAGATATTGACAAATAAGCATATAAGAATTACTATGTTCTTGTAATCGAATAAGCACAATAGAATGAAATATAAGAACATTCAAAAAGTAAAACCTATCTGATTAAGCCCGTAAATATGAATAATGATTGAAATGGTACTTGTTAGAAAAGGGAAAAACAGGCTTGGATGACAAAGCATTTCCGTCCTTTGACGGCTGGGCGAGACTGCGAGCCTTGTATGTGCCCCCGTTCTCTAACAGGGGGGGCACTATTTCAGAAAAAACAAGGCAAAAACCATACAATCCCAAAGTTATGCGTAATAAACGGTCTGATCGGATATGTTACAACATACGCTCAGCAGTTCTATGGACTTACCGCAACAACAGCTGCCACTCTGGGCGGTATTCGGTATCTACTCCAGGGTGTCGGAGGTATCGTCGGAGGCTTCCTTGCTGATAAGCTGCACTCACGTATTAAAGTAATCGTCGGCGGATGTATCGGATTTATATTTATCTATGCAGTGAGAAGCCAATACTTCGCAGTACATCAGGACGCGGGCATTCCGCTTGAGCTCAGTGGCCGTGTCTCCGGTATCTCTTCCGCACTTGGCTATATGCCTGATATGTTCATGTATACTCTGGTCGGAAGCTGGATGGATAACTATGGAAGAACCGGTTATAACATGACATGGGCATATGCAATGGCCGCTGCTGCTCTGTGTATCGTTCTTTCCTTTATTCTAAGCAAGGTTGTGAAAAAAGAGCAGAAACCTCAGGTATAACAAACAAATAACAGGGCTGCTGCAAAATCTATTATTCTGCAACAGCCCTACATTCTGTATTAAATGTCTTGATCTTTCCTATCCGTGCATCTAAAATCTGATCGGTAACCCGAAGCAATCTTCTTTGTAAAAAAGTGTCTTCGACACTTCAACTCCCCTGCCCCTCACTCATGAGGGGTTAAGGCTTTTCTTTTGTCTCTTTTTCCTTCATAATAGTCCTATGAATATATTACAGAAAATCTTTTGTGACCATTATGAAGAAATCAAATATACTCTCCATCCTCGTCCTTCTGTCATCCAAAACATTGACCGGATGCTTCATTGTGGCGACCCTTCTTTCGGTGGTGCCATGTATGGATGCTCCAAATGTGGCAACTTAAAGTTTGTTCCTTTTCGTTGCAAAAGCCGTTTCTGTCCTACCTGCGGTGCCAAGTATTCCATTGACCGCACTACTTCTATGGCTTTTAAAATCATCAACGTCAAACACAGACATTGTGTTTTTACCATTGCAGATGAACTTCGCTCTTACTTCCTCCAGGATCGTTCTCTTCTTAACTGCCTTTTTTCTGCTGTAAGAAGTGTCATTCTCCGCATGTTCCACAAGGATAATCAAACAGAATTATTTACTCCTGGTTTCATTCTTGTCCTTCATACCTTTGGCAGAGATTTGAAATGGAACCCGCATATCCACTGTCTCCTTTCAGAAGGTGGGCTGGGCAAAAGTGGCCTTTGGCGGGCAAAATCTCATTTCAACTATGGTTTCATGCGCAGCTCCTTTCAAACTGCACTTTTAAATGAACTTAAGAAGAAACTTCCACATTCTTTCAAAGATGTGGTCTCTCAGGTTTACAAAAACAGCAGGGATGGCTTTTATGTCTATGCAAAACCAAACCGCTGTAAGCCAAAACAGGTGATTAACTACATCGGCCGGTATCTGGGCAGACCCGTCATCGCCACTTCCCGCATTGATCACTACAACTCTATTGATGATACGGTCACGTTTCACTACAACCGTCATGAAGATGATCACTATGTGGAAGAAACTCTTCCCTCCATGGATTTCATCAAAAGACTGATCCGACACATTCCAGAAAAACATTTTAAACAAGTTCGTTACTATGGGCTTTATGCCAGATCCCATATAGAAGATTACAAACTCCATCATGCGATTCATATATCAAAGCATAAATTTTATCTTTCTATGAACAGATGGCGGGACTGTATCAGCCTCTCTTTTGGATATGACCCGATTCAATGTCCATGCTGTAACCAAAAAATGGAATTGCTTGAAATCTATCATAATCACAAGCGCGTTTCTCTCGATGAACTTTATCGAAAAGCCAAGGAAAAATATCATGGTCCTTAATCTTTACTCCCACAGCCTCCTCCGCTGTGATATACTGAACCAAACGGAGGACAATCAAAATGGATCCAAAACACATCGAGGAACTCAGACAAACGTATATGCAGCATCCACCTGAAGGGATGACCACGAAAGACATCAAATCTATGAGCGATGATGACTTACTGGATATGGATTATTTCCTGCATGAGGAGGATGATCTTGATGATGAAATTGGAGAAGAAGGTTTTTATCTCTTCTAATCCATTTCATCTGTTTGCCATGCCCATCTTTTGATGGGTATATTTTTTTATTCTAAACACCCCTTTATAGGAAACGACAAGTTTCCTATAAAGGAACAAAGTGGGCAAGCCCACTTCAACGCCCCAACCCCTCACTCTTTGAGGGGCTTGACAACTTTGCGTGCCAGATGCAATTTGCCGCAGGCAAATAATTTCCTTACGCATCTGTGCACAACCCGCGGAGCGTTTTTATTTCATAGGGAAGGTCGTAGAACTTTCCTATGAAATAAAAAAACGGTTAAGTTCTGTAATCGAACTTAACCGTTACTTATAATGCAGAAGAAGAGACTCGAACTCTCACGGGAGTAATCCCACTGCCGCCTGAAGACAGCGCGTCTGCCAGTTCCGCCACTTCTGCATGTCTCAAGCATGATTAATAATACACGATTCCAAAGAAAATATCCAGTCTTTTTTTAATTTTTCTTGTACTTTTTTACATACACGCCTGAAACTATTGAAAATTTTCTGCTGTTCCTGCATCCACTTTTCGATCTCATTGGTATCACGAAATGGTCCGAAATAGAGTTTCGTATAAAACTTTCCGACCTGGATCGCGGTGCTCTCTTTAAACGGTGTGCCATCCACAAAGGAGTAATCTGTAAGGGAAGTCCCGTCCTGGATATATTCCTGATATCCGAAATCCGGTGCCGCTGTGACATTGAATACCTTTCCATTGCCCCCTGCTGATCCGATGCCTGGCATTCCTGTCGTCTCATCGCCCTAGGCAACGATCACAGTATTTCTTATCCGCAACATTTCTTAAAGTGCTGCCGATAGCTCCTATAAGCCATATGTCCGGATTTCCTTCTGCAAGAAGCGATCCACGGGAACTATTGCAACGATGGTCTTCTATCCCTGCATATTCACACTGTACCCGAATTGCAGGTCAGCTGATTCTCCCCGACCAAAGTGATCGTGACATCTATCTGTCTCTACTCCTTCCAGCACTTCGATGTTATTGGAAGTTGTCGTACCTGTGATCCGGTATCCTTTCGGATTCAGGCTTGTCTTATTCTGTGCAAGACTGCCCCGGTGGCCCCATTTTTTGTGATCCGAATATCCCCCTGACTCACATCGAGAACTGTCTGCCCATCCATCTTTCTACTCACCGTCTAACAATTCCGCAAGCTTTCTGGAAATCTCCAATACAATCTTTTTATCTCTCGGCCCGCAGTTTTCAATCACCGCGTCAAGCTCTTTCACAAAAATATCCTCTTTCATTTCCGGTGACTGATAACTGTCCATCAGCAGGTAGTCCACAGAAACTCCTAATACATTGCTGATCTCAACCAACGTGGGAAGTGAAACCTTTGTCTTTGCCGTTTCAATATTTGAAATATGGCTGACCGACAGATCAACTTTCTCAGCTAAATACTCCTGAGTCATGTTCTGTTTTCTCCTCACTTCTTTTATTTTCCGTCCCAGCGCTTCATAATTCATTTTCATACACTACTCCACTTCTTACATATTTATGAATCGAGAGCAACAAACTCCTGCTTACATAAATATTTTCTATTTTTAAAATACATTTTTCTGTCTCTATTGTCTCCGTTATTTGTTTTTGTTAGAATAGCTTATATAAATAAAAATCATTTACATAGTTTAAAAGGTGAATTTTATGGACAAAAAATACTTATTTAAGGTCTGGGTTCTGTGTACTTTTCTCATCTTTCTTTCTCTGTTCCTGTCATTGTTCCAATACAGGCAAAGAGAAAAATGGGCAAAAAAAGTCGTCGAAAGGTGGCGTATAAAATACCGTCCCTTCGACGATGATTCGTCAGAATCTTTATAATCTTTTCATGATCTCATAGCATCGGTTGGTCACATAGCCGGCCCATGTGTTCCCAACACAGTAGCACTGATTGACTCCTTTTACTGTGGGGCCGTGATAATAAGCCCCTCCCTTGACCAGATACTTTTCTTTCAGCAGTTTGGCAGTCATCAGAAGATTCTCTTCCTTAGTCGGCGCATTGATGCCTTTGGCGCTGTCAGATGTGACCCCGTAGCCTGTGAGGTTGTGGTCCTCCCTGGCACGCCTGCTGGTCCCCCAGGCGCTCTCATGGATAGCAATGCCCATCACAGCGACTGCATTGACCCCATATTTCTTCTCACACTTATAAAATGCGGGAGCCTGTTCTTCAAGAGCGGAACCCTTCAGCATCAGACGAATCTCTTCCACTGACAAGTTACTTTTCTTCAGAAGATTCATCGGATCAAATACGCGGGGCTTATCCGCCTTCAGCTCTTTGATCTGCTTCTTGAGTGACCTTATCTTTTTCCCGCTCTTTTTCAGTTCCTTCAGCCTCTGCTCCTGTGTTTTGTCGCAGTTTAAAATCTGTTGGTCCAAATACTGCTTTAACTGGATCGTCTCTTCATCTTCAATGACATCCGCCACCTTCACTTCACCGGCTACATCGAAATTATAGTTTTCTGCGATGTCTTTGAGATAACCGTTCTTGGTCTTTACTGACAGTTCCAGAAGCAAATGATTGACTCTGTGGCCGATCTGAGTGTCATTCACGTCCTTCTTCACCCCGGTCAATGCCACTACACCCGGAATCGCCACACTGCCGCTCTGCTCATTCAGTGCCTGATAAAACTTCTGGATCTCTTCCTTTAACTTATCCGCATGAATGAGACTCTGCTCCAGGCTTTCTTCCCTCAAGAGCTGTCTTTTTAATTTTTCCTCTCTGGCAAGAGCTGTCTCTGATCTGACGGAAACAGACTCCTCCGGAGCGACGATCTTCTTTTCTTTCTCTTTCTTCTTATCTTTTTTCTTTTTTAGTTTCTTCTTGCTCTTTTTCTTCTTGTTATGTACTTTTTCTGTCTTTGCTTTGTCCCCCTTTTTCTCTGTGGCAGGCTTTTCTGAAGCCGTTGTAGGTTTAGGCTCCTGTGCTGCCGTCTGTTCTTCTGTGGTCGCCTCTGTCTCTGTTTCTGAAGCACTGGATGATGAAGTCTCAGCAGTGTCCTTTGCTTTATCCGGTTCCACGGCGTATGCCGGCACCGACACGCTCAGAGTAAGAATGACCATACATAAAACACCTGCGGCCTTTCTTAAAGCTTTATTCACGATAATACCCCCCTTATATATTACCCATGATACATCGGCTGTCATAATTTTGCAACTCTCAGAGATAAATTCAGATTTTTTTAATAAATCTAAAAATCCCGGAAACCGAAGTCTCCGGGAAATTAATTTTATTCTTGTATATTCTTTTGTTACTGGATGATCCTTCTTGCACATACAGGAGTCCGGTAGAATGCATTTGAGACCTTGATTCCTCCTTTTGGATAAGGAGCTGAATTACTTGCATGCACAACCTGTCCACCGCCGATATAAAGGGCTACGTGGTTGATGCTTCCGCCGCTTCCGTAAAAGATAAGATCTCCTGCACGGAGATTACTTGTGGAAACTGCGACACCTTCAGAGGCCTGTGAACTGGACGTTCTGCTGATGCTGTATCCGAACTTGGCCAGGACCTGCTGTGTAAATCCGGAACAGTCGATTCCGTTCGAGAGGCTGTTTCCGCCGTAGCGGTACGGGTTCCCTACAAACTGCAGTGCGTAGTTCGCCACTCTTTTTCCTGTAGATGTTCCTGAAACGCTTGCAGATGCCGGAATCGATTCCCTGCTCTGGCTGCTTCCGGTGCTCTGCGTGTCTGCGGAACTGCTTCCTGATGACTGGACTGAGTTCTGAACAGTCTGCTGTTCCCGGGCTTCCCGGGCTTTTCTTTCTGCTTCCAGCTTTGCCTGGCGCTCTGCCTCAATCTGCTTCATAGATTTTGCTTTTTTAAATTTATATTTTACATCCACATAATCTTTTGAAACATATCCGGTTTCACCATCGACTTTTACCTTTGCCCAGTCACTGTTCTGTTTTTTCACCTTATAAGTTTCATCCTGGGAGACTAATGTCACTACATCAGCGTTTTTAGAAGCTTTTTCCCTGACCCTGAGAGTCTCTGTGGTGACTTTTGCAACCTTCTTAATATTTTTCTCTGCAAATGCCTGTATATCGTCTTCAAAGACAAGATAGTCATTTTTCGCATAACCGGTCACATCCCCAGATTTCACTTTAGTCCATTCTGTACCTTTTTTTACAATGGTCCCGAGTGCTCCTCTTTTCATCTTTCCTAAAATCTTGGAATCTGTATTCGGCTTCTTTCTTATGTTCAAAGTAGAGGAGCTCTTTACTTTCGCAACTACTTTATCGGCATACTTGCTCTGCTCCTGGTTGTTTTCTTTTTTCTGGTCTTCCGCTGCCGGCTTCGCTGTTTCTTTTGGTGCCGCATTTACAGGAGCCGATGTCAATATCATACCTGCCATGGCCACTACTGCGGCGGACAGTTTCATCTTCTTGATAATCATGTTTCCTCCTCAAATTCTAAATGTTACAATTTTGTTAAGATCGTTGTTACAGGTGTTATTATAACACGCCCAGCCTCCATGTCAATACTTTTTAAATAATTTCGTAATAGTTTCGTAATAAATACGCATGTTCTGTAACATTATAGAGAAACATGTCAAACGGAGGTATTTAATGTAAAAAACACCCTTCCTGCGGGATACAGTTTTTATACTGTATCCCGCAGAAAGGGCATCTGAAAGCCGCAAGGGCCGTAAAATCAAATGATATGTTTACGCTAATTTTCCTTTTGCAACGTCTACCAGTGCTGTAAACGCTTCCGGATTGCTGATTGCCATCTCAGAAAGCATCTTTCTGTTGATGTCAACTTCCGCTAACTTTAATCCGTGCATGAATTTACTGTAAGATAAACCGTTCATTCTTGCAGCTGCATTGATACGTGCGATCCATAACTGTCTGAACTGGCGTTTTCTCTGTTTTCTTCCTGCGTAAGAAGATGTGAGAGCTCTCATAACAGACTGTTTTGCAACTCTATACTGTTTTGATCTGGCACCTCTGTAACCCTTTGCCAGCTTTAATACTTTATTATGTTTCTTTCTCGCGTTCATTCCGCCTTTGATTCTTGCCATTTCTTATAGTACCTCCTTCAATATTCTATCTTATAAATACGGTAAAATCTTCTTCATTACTTTTGCGTTTGTAGAATCTGTCACTGCAGATTTTCTAAGATTTCTCTTTCTCTTAGGAGATTTTTTTGTTAAGATATGGCTCTTATATGCCTTATTTCTTTTTAATTTTCCTGTTCCTGTCTTTTTAAATCTTTTTGCTGCTGCTCTACATGTCTTTACTTTTGGCATGATAATTTCCTCCTTGTACTTTCTTCTTTCTTCCTGGCACTAGTTCTTAGGTGCTAAAAACATAATCATACTTCTGCCTTCAAATTTAGGACGTTTATCAACGGTCGCTACGTCATCTAAAGCTTTTGCAAACTCATCAAGGATTCCCTTGCTGGAATTTACATGGGCAAGCTCTCTTCCTCTGAAACGAAGCGTTACTTTAACGCGGGCACCCTTAGACAAAAACTTTCTGGCATGGCTGATCTTTGTATTCAGATCATTCGTATCGATGTTCGGAGACATCCGAACCTCTTTCACCTCAACAGTCTTCTGCTTCTTCTTCGCTTCCTTCTCCTTGCGGGCCAGTTCATACTTATACTTTCCGTAATTGATAATCTTGCACACAGGCGGTTTCGCTTTCGGAGAAATCTTCACCAAATCCAGTTCAGCCTCATCAGCTTTTTTCTGAGCTTCCCTTGCGGACATAATCCCTAACTGTGATCCATCTTCTCCGATCAGCCGCACTTCTTTGTCTCTGATTTGTCCATTGATCATTAAATCGCTAATAACGTTACACCTCCATAAAAAATAAGTGGATAGTCAGACTATCCACTTTACATTCAAGCATGATTATAGAATCAATTTCTTAAATATTAACCCAAGTCACTCCGGTGCTAAGGTGAGAGTGGATACTCTTCTTTCTTGTTCCTGTTGTTTCTCACAACTCTTAATATCATACAATCAAAATCTGATCCTGTCAACTGTTTTTGTCTACTCTTTGCTGAATTCCACCAGTTCCAGTCCTTCGTTGCGGTCCAGAACAAATTGGATGCCCCATTCGTTTTTAAATAAAAGAAGGGGATTTCCTCTCATATCCCGGACTTTCTTTACCTCTGCAACGCCTTTTAATTTATTCATGTCTGTCTTGACGTCCTTAATCCAGCGGATCGCCTGGTACGGAAGCGGCTCCAGACGGATCTCGCAGTTGTATTCATTCTCCAGACGGTATTTTAACACATCAAACTGCAGGGTTCCGACGACTCCCACTATGATTTCGGCAAAACCGGCCTGGTGTTCCTGGAATATCTGAATGGCACCTTCCTGGGCGATCTGCTCCACACCTTTTACAAACTGCTTTCTCTTCATAGAGTCCAGCTGAATGACCCTGGCAAAATGCTCCGGCGCAAACGTAGGGATTCCCTCATACTCAAAGTCGTCTTTCGGCATGCAGACCGTATCTCCAATAGAAAAGATCCCCGGATCAAATACCCCGATGATATCTCCGGCATAGGCCTCCTCTACAATTTTCCTCTCCTGTGCCATGATCTGCTGCGGCTGGGAAAGGCGCATCTTCTTTTTGCTCTGTACATGTTTTACTTCCATATTGGCTTCAAATTTACCGGAGCAGATCCTCATAAAAGCGATCCTGTCCCTGTGGTTTTTATTCATGTTTGCCTGAATCTTGAAGACAAAAGCGGAAAAATCATGTTCCGCAGGAGCGATCTCTGTCCCTTTTGATACTCTCGGAAGCGGCGCTGTGGTCATTTGAAGGAAATGCTCCAGAAACGGCTGCACACCAAAGTTCGTCAGCGCAGATCCAAAAAATACCGGGGACAGCTCACCCTTATGGACCTTTTCCATATCGAGAGGCTGGGATGCACCGTCCAGGAGTTCAATCTCTTCCATAAGATTTTCATAGAAGTCCTCTCCTATCATCTGCTCAGCCTGTCCGTTATCAATGGAAACGATGGTCTCTTTCGCCTCCTTGGAACCGCCTGTGGATACTGATTCAAATCCCAGGATTTCTCTGCTGTTTCTCTCATAAACTCCCTTAAACTCTTTTCCGCATCCAATCGGCCAGTTGACCGGACAGGTGTCAATCCCGAGCACTTTTTCAATATTATCCAGGAGTTCAAATGTATCTTTTGCCTCCCGGTCCATTTTATTAATAAAAGTAAAAATAGGAATGTGCCTCATGACACAGACTTTAAACAATTTGATCGTCTGTGCCTCCACACCTTTGGACGCGTCAATGACCATCACCGCACAGTCCGCAGCCATCAGAGTCCGGTAGGTATCCTCAGAAAAGTCCTCATGTCCCGGCGTGTCCAGGATATTGATGCAGTAGTCATCGTATTCAAACTGAAGAACAGAGGAAGTCACAGAGATTCCTCTCTCTTTTTCAATTTCCATCCAGTCTGAGACTGCATGTTTTGCGTTGGCCTTTCCTTTTACCGAACCTGCCGTGTTGATCGCTCCCCCATATAACAGAAACTTTTCTGTAAGTGTTGTCTTGCCCGCATCCGGGTGAGAGATGATCGCAAAGGTCCTCCTTCGTCCGATTTCCTTTTCTATGCTGCTTGCCATTCTATCTTCCTCTTTCCTTATTTCTTGATTTGAGCCGTTATCTCATTCATTCTATTTGATAACATACCTAGTCATATTAGCATAACGCGAGACAAAATTCTACCCATATTTATAACATTGGCAGCTTTGAAAAATAAAACGCCTGCAGGAAATCTGCAGGCGCTTCTCTATGATCTTCTATTTTTCAATAATTCCCTGTTCTACAAGGTAATCATGTGCCGCTTCTCTCGGCTCCTTTCCAAGTTCATCTACTTCATAATTCATTTCCATCATGGCTTCATTGGTCAATGCAGAACTCAGTTCATTGATAACTTTCTCAAGTTCCGGATATTTTTTAAGTGTATCTTCTCTGATGACCGGCACTGCGTAATATGGCGGAAAATATTTTTTGTCATCTTCCAGCACCTTCAGCTTAAACTTCTTTAACAGACCGTCTGTGGCAAAAGCATCTACCACATCAACTTTTTTATTTTCTAAAGCCGTATATCTCGGTGAGCCGTCAATTCCTGTTTCGCTCTTAAACTTAAAACCGTAAGTTTTACACAATCCGGGGATTCCGTCAGCACGGTTCAGGAACTCCAGAGTGGACCCGATACTCAGTTCTGAACCGACTCCCCGTAAATCGCTGATTTTGTTCAGATTATATTTTTTTGCAGTCTCTTTGGTCACAGCCAGTGTATAGGTATTGTTAAACTTCGTCTGATCCAGGACTTCAAAATTGTTCTTTTCCTTAAAATACTTCTTCAAAGTCCTGTAGACTTTATCCATGTCATCCGTGGATTTTTCCTTTAAAATATTCATATATGCGGTACCTGTGTATTCCACATACATGTCGATCTCGCCTTTGTCCTGGGCTTCATAGCAGACTTCGCTTCCGCCCAGATTCTCTCGGCGGTCCACTTTAATGTCTGTTTTATCCTCGATCACATCGGCATACAGGTTACAGAGTACCAGCTGTTCCGTAAAATCCTTGCTTCCGATGGCAATCCTCTTATCATCTCCCCTGAAGCTTGCAATTATCGAATTGCCCATGATGGCAGCTACCAGAATTCCTACCAGTACAAGGACACCTTTCTGGCGTCTTCTCTTTCTTTTTAACTGTTCTTTTGAACCTTCATATCCCTGCTGCAGACTGATCGGCGTCACAAGCTTTTCAATCAGCCCTGTGAGATAATCTACCAGAAGTGCCAGGATACAGGACGGAATAGCCCCTGCCAGGATCTGGGCATTGTTGACCGTACGGATTCCTGAAAACACCAGATATCCGAGTCCTCCGGCACCGATAAATGCAGCCATGGTCATAAGCCCCACTGCAGTTACCGCAGAAATCCTCACACCTGCCATGATGATCGGCAGGGCCAGAGGTATTTTAACTTTAAACAGCACCTGTGCTTTTGTTAATCCGATTCCCTTGGCCGCTTCCACCATTTCCGGACTGATGCTGTTAATACCGGTAAAGGTATTCTTTATGATGGGAAGCAGGGAATAAATAATAACCATCACAACAGCCGGCAGGGTACCAATTCCTAACAGAGGAATGGACAGTCCCAAAAGCGCCATGCTTGGGATCGCCTGCACTACATTTGCGACTCCAAGAACCGGTTTATTTAAGTTCTTCACATAGCTGATCAGGATGCCGAGAGGGACACCGACGAGAATAGAGCAGCCCACTGCTATGGCGGTGAGTTCGATATGTTCTGTCACCAGAGATAAAATCTGTTCTTTGTTTTGTATCATATATTGAATAAATTCCATCGGTTACACCTCCTTCTCTGTCATATCTTTCTGGTCTTCATCTGACGGCCGCACCGCTGTATCTTCATCGTCTTCTGTTAAATACTGCTGGCTCAGCGTAGAGATCAGGTTGCTGTTTGTGATCAGTCCAAGTACCTTCTCATTTTCATCAACTACAGGAATATTCCCTACATCATATTCGTCGATCAGTTTTAAAAGCTTCAGGATATTGTCATCCGGACTTGCAGTCAGAACATCTGTCTTCATCATGGTCTCCGCTGCAGCCAGCGGATTCTTGGCACGGTACAGAGCTTTTCTGTTGACCATGCCCTGGAGCTTCCTGTTTTTATCTACTACAAGCAGGGTATCTACATGCCGTTCTTTCATCCTTTTGACACATCGGGTCCTGGACAGGTCCCCGTTACAGGTGACCGGATTTTCAATCATAATATCCTCCACCTTTATGTACTCCGGTGACCCCCAGATACGGTTCTTCCCTACAAAGTTTTCTACGAACTCGTTTGCAGGGTTTTTAAGGATTTCTTCCGGTGTATCATATTGGAGAATATGGCCGTCTTTCATGATGCAGATTTTGTCTGCGATCTTGATCGCCTCATCCATATCGTGGGTGACAAATACGATGGTTTTGTCCACTTTCTCATGAAGAGCAATCAGCTCGTCCTGAAGACTGACCCTTGTCATTGGGTCCAGCGCCGAAAAAGGTTCGTCCATCAGAATGATTTTTGGATTATTCGCGAGTGCTCTGGCGACACCGACACGCTGCTGCTGTCCTCCGCTCAGATCATTGGGATAGCGGTCCAGGAATTCATCTCCGTTAAGACCGACCATATCCATAAGATATTCCGTATTCTTCCTGATCTGTTCTTCGTCCTTTTTTTCTAATCTTTGAATCAGTTCGATGTTCTCTCTGACCGTCATATGAGGAAACAGCCCGGCCTGCTGTATAACATATCCGATACTGCGCCGCATCTCGACTTTGTTCATATCTTCAATGTCTTTTCCGTCGATAAAAATCTTGCCTTTCGTCGGACGGATCAGCCGGTTGATCATCTTCAGCGTTGTGGTTTTTCCGCAGCCGCTGGAACCGATAATCGCCACCAGTTCCCCATCTTCAATCGTCAGAGAGATATCCGACAGGACTTTATTATCTTTAAAACTCTTAGTTACATGTTGAAACTCTATCATTCAATTCACTCCTTTTGTATAAACAGTCAAAAGGATCTGTATCTCTCCAGATCCTTTTATTCTGTTTCCTATAAAACAAATTTAATTTGTTCTATATATAGAATTGTCAGCACTGTATCTTTCAGTTTACCATATTTGAAAACTTTTTTCCACTCAGGCACAAGGGGCACTGTACAGCCGCTGTACAATGCCCCTTGTTATATTTTCTTAAAACAGGTCAAACAGACTCATCTGCCTGGCTTCATACGGACGCCTGTATGCCCTAATGATATGACGCATATTAAACAGAATACCCGCATCATTGCAGGCGGCCGCAAACCGGCTCCACAGCTGTTTTACATGCGGACTGGTACACTGGTATCGGTCTCCATACCTCTTCTTATATTTTTCCCTCAAATTTTCATCCGGAAACAGTCTGTCCAGTTTCTCAAAATACCATTCTCTCTGATTCTGTCTCAATGTCACTCCGAAGGCAGGATAGATGAAATCTGCTCCACATTCTTTCGCTGCCTTAACAATACCAAGAATATTTTCTTCTGTATCCTCGATCCACGGAAGCACCGGCATCATTAAGATCCCTGCAAAAATCCCCGCGTCTTTGAGTTTCGCAAGAGCCTCAAACCGTTCAGATGACAGGGATACCCCCGGCTCTATTTTTCTGCAGAGAGTGTCGTCACAGGTCGTAATCGTCAGCTTGCAGATTACAGGGGAATGTTCCTTTATCTCTTCCAGAATGTCGATGTCTCTTGTAATCATGGCACTTTTCGTTGCAATGGCACTGCCAAAGCCGAAAGCGTTGATCAGTTCCTGGGCATGCCTGGTCAGCATCAGTTCTTTTTCAAAAGGATTGTACGGATCACTCATGGCGCCGGTTGCCACAACTCCCTTTTTTGTTTTCCTTCTCAGATCATCCCGGATAATTTCCATGGCATGTTCTTTCGCTTTCACCTGATCAAAATTCTCAATATGATAACAGTCACTCCGGCTGTCACAATAAATACAACCGTGGCAGCAGCCACGGTATATATTCATATTATAATCTCCGCCGAACCAGGAGTCCCCCGGTCCTCTGGTTATGATATGCTTTGCTTTCACATAATCCATTTTTGTGTATCACTCCTTCAGTGCAATATACATATGAATTTCTGAGTCTTCCAGCGTGCCTCCCGGCTGGTATTCTTCAAAATCCCCTGTAAAGCTGCGGTTTAAATCCATCTTCCACAGCTTGATCCAAAACTCGGTCACAGCTTTCTGCATATGGCCCCGGACAATAAACTTTGCATATTTTCCTTCTGGGATCACAATGAAAGTAAGTCCTTCCTGGTCCTGTTCGGTGCTGCTTACCTCGCATCCCACTGTGATCTGATATTCCTGCATACTCTCATCATTATAATCAGAATACAGGCCGATACTCTTTTCATTTACTTTGTTTGCAATGTTACAAAAGATCCCTTCTTTAAAAAAACGCCCCCACAGAGATCCTATCACCATCCCGGCATCCGGTGCATCATTGGATGTCCTCGCACTGATCCCTGCAACAATCTTTTCTTCTAATTCTACCACTTCATAATTCATAATTCTGCCTCCATTGTTTTTTCTTTATTGTACAACAGAGAACCTGACAGCTGTCTGTCAGGTTTTAAATATTTTCTTCATACCGGCCTGCCATGCGCCGGAGACGGCATTTCATTTCGCTGCGGACTTCTTTTGGCCCGAGCACCTCAAGCCCCGGCCCGAAGGATAAAAGCCATCCATACAGCCATTCTTCCCCGGAACATGGGAACGTGATATAAAAAAATCCCTCCTGCTCCCGAATCCAGTCCGGATCGAATTCATCATAGACACGGAATCCAAGACTTTTTTCTACCTTGACGGATACTTCCATATCATTCTTTTCTTCCAGAAGCGGCATTGTTTTCATATCCCGGATGTCTTTTCTCAAAAAGCGTTCTTCTGTTTTTTCCAGATTTTTAAGTCTCTTGAGTTTAAAGATCCTTATCTCCCTGCTCTTTTTGCAGAATGCAGCGAGATACCAGTCCATGCCGCGGAAATACAGCTGCATGGGCTCTGCCTCCCTTCTGGAATGTTCCCCCTTCGCATTATAGTAATCAAATATGACCACTTCCCTGTTAAGGATCGCTTCTTTCAGTTTTTCAAACAGTTCCTTTTCTCCCCCTGGGTTCCAGCGTGAAAAGTCTACGTAGACCCAGTTCTCATCGACCTTCTGGAACAGGCTGGACAATCTGGATAGAAGCTTTTCAGCATTCATGTGATTCGTGACTGCCATACATTGGAGTGAGAGAAGTATCTGATTTTGTTCCTCCTCCGTGAGGACAGACTTGTCCATGACAAAGTCTTCCAACAGGCCAATGCCCCCTCCTTTTCCCTGAGTACAGTATACCGGTATGCCCGCACTGCTCAGCGCATCGATATCCCGGTATATCGTTCTCACCGAAACCTCAAACCTCTCGGCGAGCTCCGGCGCTGTCACTTTCTTTTTCTCCAGCAAAATATAAATGATCTCAAATAAACGGCTGCTTGTCATAATGTTTCTCCTTTGCACCATTATATCATATAAGGTATAATATTCTGAAAAGAAACTTGTTTATTTTTGTTCAGCAAAAGGAGCGTAATATGAGTTCATATCAATTAAAAAACGGTGTTCTTACAGTTTCTGTTGACACATCCGGGGCAGGCCTTACTTCTATTAAAGATAAAGCAGGCTTAGAGTACTTATGGCAGGGCAATCCTGATTTCTGGAGCGGACAGGCTCCGATCCTGTTTCCAATCTGCGGAAGTTTAAGGAACGGGGAGGCGAAAATCGGAGACGGTAAATCCTGTTCTATGGGCAGGCATGGAATAGCCAGAAGATGTGAATTTACCCTCCGTCACCTGGATAGCGACAGCATTTCTCTGTTTCTGCACGCTGACGCAGAGACCATGAAATCTTTCCCCTATGACTTTGAACTTGAAATGACTTACCGTGTCAAAGACCGCAGTGTGATTGTCGAACACACCGTGAAGAATTGTGGCTCTGAAGTGATGCCATATTTTGTTGGAGGACATCCCGCGTTTAACTGTCCACTGAATGAAGGAGAAGCTTTTGAGGATTATATCATAGAATTTGAAAAGCCGGAGACGGCCGGATGTCCGGTTTTGACAGAGGACGGCCTGATCAATGTAAACAACAGAAAGGCTTTGCTTGATCATGCGTCTTCATTCGGCGTAAAGCACGAACTTTTTTATGACGACGCCCTGATCTTTGACAGTCTGGAATCCAGATCGGCTTCTTTGCTGCATAAAGAAACGCAAAAAGGAATCCGCGTCGATTTTAAAGACTTTGATTATCTCGGCATCTGGTCCAGCGCCAATGACGGACCGTTTGTGGCAATTGAACCCTGGTCAGGCACTTCTACCTGTTCCAATGAGGACGGCATTTTTGAACACAAACGCGGAGTCCGCATACTGGGCCCGGGGCAGTCAGAGACACTTGCCTATACGATTTCTGTTTTATAAAGTGAGGAAGATATATGAATAGCTTATCACTTGGTTATAAGATGATCTGTTTTGATTTGGACGGTACTCTGCTGGACACCAAATATTCCATTCTCGCAGGCTTCAGAGATCTGTACGAAGAGACATGGAAAGAATTCAGGCCGCTTAATGAGCTTGAATTTGTTCTCGGCGGCGACAGCCTGGCCCTGCTGGACTCTATGGGCTTTCCTGAGGGAAGTATTAACGGGTGGTTAAAATATATTGACTGCTATGCACATACGATCCATCCGTTTGACGGAATTTTGGACACTTTATCTGCCCTGAGGCAAAAAGGGCTTATCCTGGGCGTTGCTACAAATAAACTCCGAATCGAATATGAAGAAACGATGGAGCGCCATGGGCTGAAACATTTCATGGAGCACTCCATCTGCCTGGACGAGGCAGCACATGCCAAACCGGACCCTGAACCTCTGTTATATCTGGCAGAACAGTCTGAAATACCGATAAGCCAAATGCTTTTTATCGGGGATACCAGCTATGACATAGACTGTGCCAGAGCCGCCGGATGTGATTTTGCCCTTGCAGGATGGGGAGCCTCCGAAGCACTGAAAAAAGAAAATGCCGTTGTGCTGGAAAAACCCGACGAACTTCTGTCACTGATCGAATAGAAAGAAGGACTTGAACATGAAACAAAAGGTATTAGATACGCTTGACCGCCTCCACATCCCATATGAGTACGAAAATCACCCTGCTGCCTATACGATGGAGGAGATCGAGGCTTTGCATCTGACCAGACCCAATGAATCCATTGCAAAAAATCTCTTTTTAAGAGACGGCAGCGGCAAGCGGCATTTTCTCGTTCTTGTTGCCGGAGACAAACTGGTGGATCTGAAAACGCTCCGGCAGACCATCGGTTCATCCAGATTAAGTTTCGCATCGGAGGAACGGCTCATGAAACATTTGAAGGTAACCAAAGGTTCTGTCTCTCCCATGGGAATCTTAAACGATGAACATCTGGCTGTGGAAGTTTTTATAGACGAAGAACTCAAAGACAGCTCCTGCATCGGAGTTCATCCAAACGATAACACTGCCACGGTGTGGATCAGCTGTGCCGATTTGGAACAGGTCATCCGCCACCATGGGAATTCCGTTGCATATATCCCTGTCTGAACAAAATGGCAAGCCCGCTTCATCTCTTGGGCCCTCACTCTTTGAGGGGCTTTACAATGTCTTTCCTAAGAAATAATAAAAAGCAAGACACTTCATGCTGCATAGTGTCTTGCTTTTCTGCTGTTAATAAGTAATCTCTTCAACTTCTACCTTTGAAAAAATTTCTTCCATATCTTTGATGCGGAATCTTCCTGTCCCCGGATTCATCGCATTGGCAGCAGACACTGCCACTGCATAAGCCAGTGTTTCTTTGTCTGTTTTTCCCTGGCAGAACGCCGCTGCAAAGGCTCCTACCATGGAATCCCCGCATCCTACAGGATTCACCGCGTCTAATTCAGGAGGCTTTCCGTGATAGATTTTTTCATCACAAATCATTAAAGCTCCTTCTGCCCCAAGGGATATGACTACATATGGGATTCCCTGACTTCCAAGCTTTTTCCCTGCCGAGATCAGTTCTTCCCGGTTTTTAATCTCCACTCCAAGCAGGTCTTCCAGTTCTTCTTGATTGGGTTTTATCATCGTAGGTTTCGCTTTCAGTCCATCTCTTAAATACTCTCCGCTGGTATCTAAGATAACCTCTTTTCCCTGCCTCTTCACTATTTCGATCATCTTCCGGTAACAATCCGTCCTAAGTCCCTTTGGAGCGCTGCCTGAGATAGTAACCACATGACTCTCTCTTACCATCTCTTCAAAATCCTTTAAGAACCGATTCCACTCCTCTTCCTCTACCGGCGCACCCGGTTCCAGAAATTCTGTGGATGTACCGTCCCCGGCCAATATATTAATGCAGCTTCTGGACTCGCTTTTTACTTTTGTAAATCTGCTTTGAATTCCGTCTTCGCAAAGCATTGCTTTGACATAATCGCCGTTGAATCCTCCGGCAAAACCAGCTGCTAAAACATCTTCTCCGCACAGATCTGCAATCCTTGCCACATTGAGCCCTTTTCCTCCTGCGGTGTTCCTGCATTCCTCCACCCTGGAGACGGCGCCGGGACACACAGCTCCTTTTATTTTGTATGCTTTATCCACTGATACATTCAGTGTCACTGTTAAAATCATAAATCATCCCTCACTGTCAATCAAAATCTTGCCTTTTACTGTACCTTTTTCTTTGTAAAGTTCAAAAGCATCCGCTATTTCAGATAAAGGCATTTTCTTGAATATCAGTGAATCATCAAATTTCAGCTGCCCGGTCTTAAAATAATGGGCTGTAAGCTCCCATTCTTTCCCCGGAAACGGGGCGCTGTAGGACATCCAGGACCCGGTCAGAGTAAATTCTTTCCGGTTCATATTTTCCCATTCTTCCACACTAAAAGATAATTCTTTAGTCGGTGTTCCAATAAAGCAGACTCCCGCTTTATTGGCTGCCAATCGGAATGCATATTTCATGGTCGTGGTAACCCCTGCGGTCTCATACACATAGCCGAATCCTTTACCCCCGGTAAGCGCCATAGCCTGCTCCATGAAGTCTTTATCCAGAGTATTGATACCCTCGTCGATGCCCAGTTTCTCTGCAAGCTTAAGTCTCTCGTCACTGATGTCAAAAACCGTAACTTTTTTTGCACCGAAAATCTTTGCCCACTGGGCCGTGAACAGCCCGATGGTACCGCCGCCCAGGATCGCCACATTTTCTCCTCCCCGGTAGCCGGTCCTTAAAAGTCCATGGAGAGCCACTGTGGCAGGCTCGAAGAAAGCCCCCTGCTCAAAAGATACGGAATCTTCAAATTTTACTGCATTTTTCTCCGGCACTGCCACATACTCGGCAAAACTGCCGAATTCCCTGGACCCGATAAAACTGTAATGCCTGCAAAGGGAATAATTTCCCTTCTGACAGTCCTCACATTTCATGCAGGGCACCAGAGGCACCCCGGCTACCCGGTCTCCGGATTTCAGGGCTTGAACTCCTTCCCCGGTCTGCTCCACAACACCGGAAAACTCGTGTCCCAGCACATTCGGGAAGAAATGACACGCATCCCCGTTGACTCTCGGCACATCAGAGCCACAGATTCCTGTATATTTGACTTTGATCAGCACCTGCCCTTTTTCCGGAACCGGGGTCTTGATTTCCTCGAACCGGATGTCATTTTTTGCATGGACCACTCCTGCTTTCATACCACTCACCTAAGCCTTTCCTTCACTCTTTACGACCTTTATTTTTGATTTGACATATTCCTTTACCATTTCTTTTCCCGCGGCATTATATTTTTTGGGATCGATCGTATTTGGTTTTTCTTTGAGCACACTGGTAACCCCGCTTGTAAATGCGATCCTTAAATCTGTAGCGTAGTTTACCTTGCAGATCCCCCGGCTGACACATTCCGTCACCGTCTCGTCCGGCACACCGCTTGTTCCATGGAGCACCAGTGGTACAGAAACCACTTTCCGGATTTCTGACAGGCGCAGAAGATCCAGCTTCGGTTCCCCTTTATAAACGCCATGGGCTGTGCCGATGGCCACGGCCAGAGAAGTAATTCCCGTTTTGTCTGCGAATTCCAACGCCTCTGAAGGTTCCGTGTATCCTCCGGCCCCTCCGTCCAAATCGTCTTCCTTTCCGCCGACTTTTCCAAGCTCCGCTTCCACCGGAACTCCGGACGGGGCACATGCATCGGCTACGGATTTGGTGAGCCGGATGTTCTCCTCAAAGGATTCATGGGACCCGTCGATCATAATGGATGTATAGCCAGCCCTCAATGCCTGCATGGCCAGTTCAAAACTGTTTCCGTGATCCAGATGCATGGCGATGGGCACGCTGGCACGCTCTGCCGCCGTCCGTACATTTGCCAGAAAATAATCCAGTCCCGCATAGTTTACCGTGGACGGCGTAGTCTGCATGATGACCGGGGAATGAAGTTCCTCGGCTGCCTCCATGACCGCCATGACCATTTCCATGTTTTCTACATTAAAAGCACCCACTGCATACCCGTTTTTCTGGGCATCGAGGAGCATTTGTGTTGTTGTCATTAATGGCATCTTTTTCCTCCTGATATTCTGTTATCAGTCCGGGCGGGCAAAAGCCCGCCCGGTTTTCTGATGTTTTACTTCTCTTCTTTTAATGCGGCCGCTCTGGCCTTGGATGTCCTTACAGTGAATACGAGACAGATTGCGTAGATCACGGCGATTACAGCTAGCCCTGCAAGGTTTTCCCTCGTAAAGATCTGTGTGAACATATAGGTGATTGGTGACCCGCCCTGGTCGAGTGCGGCAATTCTGGATGCTCCGTTTGTCAGGTTAACGGACTTAGCAAGTGCCGTAGTCCACGGAATTGCCTGATTGGCGATCCAGATGGTCACATACATAATCACGGAGCCTGAGATCAGCGTGCGGAACAGATTTCCCTTATGGACAGCCACAGCGATGGCAATAAAGAACCCGATCGTCGCCAGATCACCGAATGGAAGAATGATGTTTCCCGGCACGATTACTGCGATCAAGATTGTCAGCGGGATAAAAATCAGCCCTGCGGTTACTACCTGGGAATCCCCTAAAAGGATCGCCGGATCAAGTCCGATGTAAAATTCTCCGTCCCCGGAACGTTTGGTGAGAATTTCTTTCATTCTCTCTGAGATCGGCATGAGGCCTTCCATGATACATTTTGTGATTTTCGGCATAAGTACCATGACTGCGGACATCTTGATGCCCAGCTGAAGTGCGGCCTGAAAATTATAGCCTGCCAGCGCACCTACTAAAGTTCCGAGGAGTCCTCCGATGACGATAGGTTCTCCGAGCACACCTACTTTTTCCTGTAGTTTATCGGCAGTAATGCTGATCTTGTTCAGTCCTGGTATCTTTTCGATAATGGCGTCGATCGTACAGGCAAACGGTGCCAGGTAGGCGGATGTTCCGTGGGGAACTGTAAGGCCTTCCAGTTCAAAATAGTCTTCCATCAGCGGAGCATACAGATCACCGAATTTGTATGTAAAAATTGCATGGACCACTACGCCTGCAATCCCGATGGCAAAGTTTCCTGTCACTGCATAGGCAATCACCCCGGTAAATGTCATGTGCCAGATGTTCCAAATATCAATATTTACGGTTTTGGTAAGCTTGAGTATAAGCATCACCACATTTACAAGAATTGCTACTGGGATCGCAACGGTTGCGATGCCGGATGCCCATGTAATCGGCGACATCCCCGGCCACCCTACGTCTACCACACTCATGTGGAGCCCAAAAGTCTCTGACATGGCCTTTGCCGCAGGCCCCAGATTTGCATTCATCATATCGACGATAAGTCCCAGCCCTACAAATCCAACACCTACCATAAGTCCGGCACGGATGGCCTTTCCTACTTTCACTCCTACAATAATACTCAGTATAGCGATGACGAGAGGCAGCATAACGGATGCACCCAAGCCAATGATGTAATTAATCGCGTCTCCAAAAATACCCATAGTTTTTCTCCTTTACCTCCTTGGTGTTTCCCACGTGTCTGTTATTTCAGTACTTCCAAAATCTTTTCTTTTGTCTTGTCTGCGCCGATCCCTGAGATAAACGGCATCCCTGTAATCAGCGGCACACCGTAATCCCGTTTTACCTTTGAGGTCGTCACGATCAGATCGGCCGGAAGATTGGACTCGATCTCTGAGATTCTTACCTGCGCGATTTCCACATCAATTCCATTTTCCTTCGCCAGATCCACCACTGCATTTGCCGCTACTGTGGATGTTGCCACTGCTCCTCCGCATGCTACGATAACTTTCTTTTTCATAATGAATTCTCCTTTTCTTTGATGATATTTATAATTTCTTCCGGGTTCTGCGCGCTGCTTAGTTTTTCTACTACATGAAGGTCCTGCAGAATCCCTAAAATTGCCTGCAATAACTCGAGATGCCCTTTCTCATCCACGGCCAGCATGAAGACGACCCTTACATTTACGGTCTCATCGTCCGTTCCCATCTGTACGAAGGTGACCGGCTTCTTTGTGGTAGCGATGACGATGCCCTTTTTCAGGACATGGCTCACATCCGTATGGGGAATGGCAACTCCCACCCCTCCCATGTCAACGCCTGTGGGGAAATCTTTCTCTCTCAGCTTTAATGCCTCTACATAGCTGTCCTTACAGTAGCCCAGAGAGACTAATTTTCCTCCCGCCTGCTCAAAAATGTCTGCACTGTCTTTGGCATCAATCTGAGGCAGTATCAATTCCTTGTTTAAATGTTCCCAAACCATGTTGTCACTCCTTTATTCTCTGTTCATAAGTTTTAATAATTGCCGCTGTCTCCCGGGGACTTTCGGCATTCCACAGCTCTTCCTTAAATCTTTCATTGGTCAGCATATTAACCAGGTGGAAAAAGGCTTTGATGTGCTTTTTGTGGTCCACGGTGCTCAGGCAGCAGAAAAATCTCACTTCTTCCCGGTCACCGTCCTCGTCCTCAATGATCACCGGCCTGTTAAGACGGATCATATTCATCCCAACTTTCCGGCTGCCCAGCTCAAATCCCTCGTGGGGCAGTGCAAATCCCTTGGAAATAACGATGTAGCTGCCGTTTTCCAGTACATTTTCTATCATGGCGTCCACATACCGATTTTCGATATACCCTTTTAAAAGCAGCGGTTCTGCCGATTTTCTGATGGCATCCTTCCAGTCTCTGCACTCGATATTAAGCTGAATATTCTCTTCTCTCAACAATTCACACAAAAACGGCTCCCGCTCCTCATCAAAGGACTCCTCGAAATACTCATAGATCTTCATGGACACTTCCCTGAACAGTTCCGGATCTCTGATCACCGGCCGCAGCAAAGCGGAAAGTTCATCTGGATTTCTTTCTTTTTCGGGCAGCTTCTTTTGGCGAACCCTGTTCTTTTTCTGGAGAAGCTCGATCTTTTTATTAACCCTCAGATAATCTTCGTCAGAAAACATCGGTGTCACAAGCACATATTCTCCCTCATAAGCCTTTAAGGGAATCGTGGACACGATCATGTCAATGTCTTCATAATGGCTTTTTCTTAGATCATGGGCAGAGACAACATCGATGATGTGAAAATCAAAGCGGTTTCTCATTTTTGCCAGAAGGAGCTGCGATGTCCCCACTCCGCCGTTGCAGACAATGACAACTCGGAAATCAATTTCCTTTTTCTTTCTCCGCTCCAGAGCGGCGCTGATGTGAATCACAATGTAATCGGCCTCGATCGCCTGGATCTTTCTTCCCACAAACCGTTCCAGCATCTCAATGTTGTTCTTAACCGCATGCAGGGCTTCCTGATTTTGTTCTACGATCTGTCTGAGAAAATCGTCTCTCTGAATGATATTAAACTCTTTCGTAAAAATGGATTCCAGATGGTTTACAAGATTTTCATAAAACACAAAATCCCGGTTAAGGTCCACCTGAAGCTCATTGGATATCTGCTCAATGAATTTCCTTGTGACCAACTGGAGGCCGATGATTCTCTGGTTCCTGCTGTCCTTTTTTATGTAGCTTAAGCTGTCCAGAATATCGCTTAACAGTTCCTTTTCCCCCTGGCTCTCAGGAAGTTCCCAGTACTGGCACACATACCTCAAAATATCCTCTGCCATCTCGTACTTGCTCTTCTTTACCTCCAGAGACTCGGTGATCTGATGCCCCTGCTTAACTCTCTGGATCAGTATGGTCAGATACGAGAGCAGATAGTTGAAAGATGCGTCGGTTAAAAACCTCCCGTGTGTGTGCTCCTGTTCATTAATGATTTTCTGCAGGTTCTGTTTGTCTTCTTTTTTCAGCCTGTGGCTGATATTCAGTCCTCTGATAAAGCTCTGGACCACAGAACCTGCGGCCTGAAAAGATCCGTCCTGGTTCAGAAGTTTTAACAGGCATGCCCGCTTATCACTCTCCTTTCCGTGAAGGGCAAGCCCTTTGTTGGAATGGGATTCCACAGTGAGATGTTCCTTTAAAAGCATCTGCTTGACACTCTCTAAATCGTTGATGATTGTGGCCCTGCTCACATACAAAAGTTCTGCCATGTTTGATAAAGTCGTATAGCCCGAAGCTTCGATCAGGATCGCCGCGATCAGCGGCTTTCTCTCTTCTTTGGAAAGCCGGTATGTGTAAAAATCATTCTGATTAAACAGGCCTGCCGCCAGTTCAATGTCATCCTCCACAAGAAGTGTCCCGTTGCTCCCCAGTTTTACTGAAGAAAGCTCATGTTGTTCCAAGAAGTCATTGACATCATTGATGTCATTTCTTATAGTGCGCTCCGACACCTGGAATTTCTCTGCCAGTTCACTGATACGGAATGTCTTCTCCAAATCTATGAGTCCCAGCAAAATCTCCCTTGATCTCTTGTTCATTTTTATCCCTCCGTTGCTGTGTCTTTACTATATCACCGTCCCCTTTCAAAAAACAGTCAAAAGGATTTCGGACATTTTTGCAAAAAAATAGACAGGTCTAAAACTTTTCCATACGTTTTGAAAAGTTTTAGACCTGTCTTATCTCACAGAAGCTTTTGCAGCAGCTGGTACAGCTCCTTTTCCGAGCAGACACAGTGATCCGGACGTATTTTGGATACCGGATATGTATGATTCCTCCGGTTCATCCATATGCAATGAAGCCCGGCGTTTTTTGCTCCCTCTACATCATTCCGGAAGGAATCCCCGACATACCAGACCGAGGCGTCCCGAAGCTTCATCTTATCACATGCATACCAAAAAATCTTCTCAGCAGGCTTTGCAGTTCCCACATCTCCGGACACGAAGATTGTATCGTCCAAAAACCACTTTCTGAGGCCCAGCGTCTCTATTTTCTCCCACTGGTGTCCGGACGGTCCGTTTGTGATCACCCCTATGGGAACCCTATCCCGGCAGAATGTCAGGACCTCTTTCATAACCTCCGAAACCGCAATCTGTTTTTGATATCCGGCGTATAAATGCTGGAATTGAAGTGCGGATTCATCTGGGATTCTTATATCAAACTCTTTCAGTGCCCTCCGAATTCTGTAAATATACATCTCATCCATTGTCATCTTCCCGCTTTGGGAATGTTCAAAAGCCTCATCACTGTACTTTCTGCTCAGCACAAACAGCTGCTCCATATCAACTTCATATGTTTCGCCGAACAACTGATAGAAGGCTCTTTTAAAAGGCTCCCGCTGATCATACAATGTATCGTCAACATCAAATAAAACCGCATCCATATTTCTATTCTTCCTTTCCCTGTCGTCTAGGATGATTATAACCGACATTTCACGAGAAAAAAAGACAGAACACGAAAGATTTTACTCATAATGCAGGGCTTCCGCCGGTTTTAAATTTGCCGCCTTATTCGCAGGATATAATCCGAAAATAATCCCCACTGCAGCCGAAAATATAAGAAATATCATTCAAATGACCGGAGATATGCTTAAGGATGTATCTACAAATGCATTTCCCACAGTAAGTATCAAAAAGCTCAGAATAATTCCTGTCAAGCCTCCCAAAAACGACAGCACAATGGCCACCAGAAGAGTCACACTGAGGACTCCGATGATAATGCCAAGCATCGTGAGAAACGAGCACAGCTTAGTTGAAAGAATAGAGGAAACTGCCATTTTCACTGTCTGAGTAAATTTCATGTCGCATCCCTCCTGCCTGTGTCGGATATGATCTTCACCTTTTGCCTTTCTTGTCAAAACCAATCTCCCCGAAAATACGCCCACTGCCACAAACAAAGCCAATAAAACGGCCGTCAGCTTCTTGTGTTTTTTTATTTTTCCCGGTATCATAACCATGATATCCTTTAGTTTTTTCTTCATTAATATTAGCCTCCCCATCCTTCTTTTAGATATTTCCATTTTATAGGACGAATTGGAAAGGCTTAGGATCAATGTGTGAACAAACTATGGAAATATACCACATAGCAGAAAGGAACCACATTTAATGGATTGGGATGGAAAACGCTATTACTCTTTTGATTCTTATTTAAAACAGACCTTTGGCGAAAAAATATATAAAATTTCTTTAAACGGAGGCTTCACATGTCCGAACCGGGACGGCACCCTTGGAAACAGAGGCTGTATTTTCTGCAGCGAAGGAGGCTCCGGAGATTTTGCGCCCGACGCTGTTCTCCCCATTGATAAACAGATCAAAGAAAGTATCCGCCTGATTAGCAAAAAGACGGATGCCCATAAATATATTGCCTATTTTCAGGCGTTTACAAACACCTATGCTCCTTATGAAAAACTGCACTCTCTTTTTCATGAGGCTATCCTGCAGGAAGAAATTGTAGGACTTGCCATCGGCACCCGCCCGGACTGCCTTCCTCAGGACGTGCTTGAACTGCTCGATGAACTGAATCAGATAAAGCCAGTCTTCGTGGAACTTGGACTCCAGACTATCCATGAGAAAACTGCACAATTCATCCGAAGAGGCTATCCTCTTTCCTGTTTTCAACAGGCATTAAAAGCACTGCATGATCTAGGGATCAATGTTGTAGTCCACCTGATTCTCGGACTGCCTGGAGAAACAGAAGAGATGATGCTTCAGTCTGTCCGGTATTTAAATCAGCTTCCGATAAACGGGGTCAAACTCTCCCTTCTCCACGTGCTGAAACACACCGATCTCGGCGCTCTGTATGAGAAACATCCATTCCCGGTCTATGAACTTGATGACTACGTTGATTTCGTCATCCGCTGTATTGAGGAACTACGAGGAGATATTGTTATCCACCGCCTAACAGGGGACGGTCCCAGGGACCTGCTGATTGCTCCACTCTGGACGCTCAACAAAAGAAAAGTGTTGAATGAGATTTCCCGGCGCATGAAGGAGACGGACAGCCGTCAGGGAAAACGTTTCGTCTGAGAAAATTTAAATCATACCCGCAGGGCACACCGTATTTTATACCCTTCGGGTGGACGCGCTTCGCGCGATAAGGTATACGTAAAAATACCCTTTCGGAATCACGTCTCCGAAAGGGTATTGATTATTTATGGTGCTTTTTGTCCGGCTCAGGTTTCTTTTGTCTGCCTTCATAAGTGTTGTTGTCACACGTATTGTTATTGCCAATCTCCACTCCTTTTTTAATCGGAGCGATCAGAAAACCGATGACTACGCCGAGCCAGAGCCAGAATCCGCCGAAGAAAAATGCTTCTCTTTTTGTCATAATGAATTCCTCCTTTGATTGTCTCCATTATAACATCCGGCCTGAACGAAATCAATGAAGGCTAAAGAATCTCCGTGATATCCTCCAATGAATCCACGATCACATCCGGCTTCACATCACTTTTCTCTACATCCTCCAGCGTACTCTCTCCCGAAAGCACCAGGATTGAAGTCACAGGGCTTCCGTCCGCCACTGCAATATCCGTGTACAGCCGATCGCCTACGATAGCGATCTCTTCCGGACGGTACCCTGACTGCTCCACAAAATAATTCAGGGTATGTTTTGAAGGTTTCCCAAAGAATTCAGGGAAACGTCCCGTGGATGCCTCCACCAGTTTCGCCATGGAACCGCAGTCCGGTATGAAATTTCCGCCTTCCATCGGACAGTTCCAGTCCGGATTAATGCCATAGTATGTACATCCATTACGCACATAATGACAGGCTTTAGAAATCTTCTCATAAGTAAGTGTCGTATCAAAACCAAGGATGACGATGTCCGGATCTTCGTCCACCAGCGGCATGTCAAAGGCTTCAAACTCTTTTAGAAGAGAAGGTGTCCCTACCACATAGAGGGTTTCCCCCGGATGGTTCTTTTTTAAGTACTGGATCATCACATGACTGGAAATCATCATCTGCTCCGGTGTGATGGAAATTCCCATTCCCGAAAGTTTATCTATGTAGGCCTGCTGGCTCTTGGAAGAATTATTCGTAAAGAAATAATACTCCCTCCCTGTGTCTTCCACTTTCTTTAAAAAGTCCTGTGTGAATGGAAACAAGTCATTTCCAAGATAGATGGTCCCGTCCATGTCGAGGACAAAACATTTGATATCTTTCACTGCCTGAATATTTTGCTTCATCTGTCATTCTCCTTAATCTTCATCATAAAAGCGATGTGTGATCTTCTCCGCGATCTCCTGCATCTTTCCTTTTTCCACTGCCAGGTCTAAGACGCTGTACCGGTCTCTGACTTTATATCCGTCAAGCAGGCTCTGGTAAAACAGATCTCTGTCGATTCCGATTTCTTTCGGAGAAACCGGCGCACCTACGGTCTTTAAAAGCCCTTCCGCATATTCTCTGGTCGGTGCCAGCTTCTTCGCCGCCTCCGGAATTTCGTCTCCCATAATCTCGAAAATTTCCGCAATGATCGGTGTGGCGATGCCGACTTTGATTCCGTGGAGCTCCGGATACTTTTTCCTTGCGATGAACTCCATCTCCCAGTAATGGCTCAGCATATGCTCTGCTCCGGATGCCGGACGGGATACGCCGATCAGTCCCATGGCCACTCCGGTAAGCGTCAGCGCCTCGATCAGATAGAGAACCGCTTCATCATCCCTGTTTGCAAGTGCCTCTGCACTTCCGGTTACTTTATCAAGGGCTTTCTGAACGAGGGTCACACAAGTCTCACAGCAGTATTCCCCGGTCATCTCCCTGGACAAATACCAGTCTGCAAGAGCGGTAAGTTTTCCTATCACATCCCCGAACCCGGCGCGAATCATATGCATTGGCGCCTGCTTCATGATATCCGTATCCCCGAGGATGCCGTAGGGAAGGGTTGCAATGAAGGAAATCTTCTTTCCTCCCAGGATCAGAGGGGCTCCGTCTGATGCATAGCCATCCATAGAAGGTGCGGTGCAGACAACGATGTATGGAATCTTTGTCCTGGCTGACATATATTTTACCATATCATTCAAAGTTCCGGAACCTGCCGCGATCAAAACATCCGTCTCAGGCTCCAGGTTTAAGAACATCGTTCCAACAGCATGCTCATCCGGGATTAAAATGTCTTCCCCTGAATCCAGGACCACACTTTTCACCTGAAATCCTGCATCCTTCAACAGTTTCTCTGCGGTCTCTCCCGCCGCTTTGTATGTATTGTTGTCGCTCAGCATATAGACTTTCTTTGCACCAAGGCCCTTTACCATTTCCGGCAGTTCTTTTATTACTCCCTGACCCATCACCAACTTGTCGATATCCAGAGTATGATGCCTTCCGCAGCTGCAGTCAAAACTTGCTTTTGCCATTTCATTCATAGAATAGTTTAAGATCTCATCCATTTTGCTTCCTCCCGAATCTTAATTTTCAAATAAGATTACCACCTGCAATATAAATAATACCACTGGTAATATATCTTCATTTTACTTCCATTCTATGATAAAATCCATACCTTATTTTGAACATTTGTATAAATATTTTTAAAACGGCTATTATACATACATTTGTATAAATGCTTATATGAATTCGATTGTATTTCCCGGTGCGAAATCTGCGGATGTCAAAGGCTCCTCACCTTTTACCGCCTCCACCATAATACATCCCGGGCGCTCTGCTTCCGGACCGCCTTTAAAGCTTACCGTGCAGTGTCCGAGTCCCCTGAGAGTTTCATTTGCTTCAGTACCCACTGCCGTCACTTCAAATCCTTTTTCATTGATCAGCATCATATCTCCCGGCTCAATATTTGCTCTCAGCTCCTCAATCGTATGCAGCACACAAAGATCCTCAAATGCAGGGGGCGCATTATCATTAAACAGAATAATAAAATTTGAATCAGGGTCTCCTAAAAATGTCAGCGAGTCTTTCCCCAGCTTCTGAATTCTTGTAAAATATTTCATTTCATCTCTCCCTTACTGATAAATACGATTGGTTATTTTTTCTGCAATTTCTTCAAGTTTTTCCGTTTGCAGGGCCAGTTCCAGAATACTGTACCGATTTCTTACCTTGTATCCCTCCAAAATGCTGTTATAAAACAGTTCTCTGTCAATTCCGATATCCGTCGGATACACCGGCGCCCCCACTGTTTTTAAGAGTCCCTCCACATATTCTCTGGAAGGCGCCAGCTTCATGGCTTCTTTTGGCACCTCATCCTTCATCAGCTCAAATATTTCTGCAATAACAGGCGTTGCAATGCCTACCTTGATGCCGTGCAGTTCCGGGAACTTTCCCTTCGCGATAAAGTCCATCTCCCAGTAATGACTGAGCATATGCTCTGCCCCGGAAGCCGGGCGGGATACACCGATCAGTCCCATGGCCACCCCTGTGAGGGTCAACGCTTCGATCAGGTAAAGGACCGCGTCATCGTCCCTCTTTGCCAGGGCTTCTGCGCTGCCTGTGACTTTGTCCAGTGCTCTCTGCACAAGAGTCACACAGGTCTCACAACAGTATTCGCCGACTTTTTCTTTTGCCAGATACCAGTCGGCAAGGGCGGTCAGTTTGCCCAGCACATCGCCGAATCCGGCATGGATCATATGCATTGGCGCCTGCTTCATGATATCTGTGTCTCCGATGACGCCGTAAGGAAGTGTGGCGACAAAAGATATTTTCTTTCCCTCCAGGATCAGCGGTGCCCCGTCGGCGACATATCCGTCCATGGAAGGAGCCGTACAGACGATCACATATGGAATCTTTGTTCTCGCAGACATATATTTTGCCATATCATTGATCGTCCCTGAGCCAACCGCAACGATCACCGCCGTATCCGGTTCCAGGTTCAGAAACATCGTTCCCACGGCCTGTTCATTGGGAATCAAAATATCATCCCCGGAATCCAGCATCACGTTTTTTACAAGATAATCCTCGCCTTCCAGAATTGAAAGCACCCGGTCTCCTGCTGCCTTAAATGTGTGATTATCACTGAGCATGTAAACCTTTTTGCCGGAAAACGGCTCCAGTACTTTTGTGAGTTCCTTAAGAACCCCCTGCCCCATGATGATATGCCTGATATCCAGTGTATGATGTCTGCCGCAGCTGCAGTCAAAATCTGCGCCTGCCATTTCGTTCATAGAATAATTTAAAACTTCATCCATATGCTCTCCTCCTGTCTATTTGCTGAATTGTTTCTCGTAGTAAGTGATCCTCTCGACCTTTTCGGTAGACGGCCCATCTTTAAATTCAAGTCCCATCCAAATATCCAAAAGATATAAAGCCAGCTGAGGTGCGATCACCCTGGCTCCCATGCACATCACATTTCCGTCATTGCTCAGAATGGAGCGCTCTGTGGAGAACGGATCGTGGCAGACAGCTGCCCGGATTCCCGGCACCTTATTTGCCGTCATAGCCATGCCGATGCCGGTGCCGCACACGAGAATCCCCCTGTCGCACTCACCGCTGATCACTTTTTCACAGGTATTTACCGCAACATCCGGATACAATGCGGTTTCTCCGGCTTCCACTCCATTGTCCACACAGGTATGACCCGTCTCCTCCAATCTCTTTTTGATTGCCTCTTTTAACTCATAGGCTGCTTCGTCACATCCAATTGAAATCTTCATATACTTCTGCCTCCTTTGATTTTATGTCTTCATTTTACCTTTTTATTTACGCAAAGTCTATATTTAATATTGAAATTATGTATAAATATTATTTTCTATGAATGATATAGTCCAAAGCTTGCAGCGAACGCAATGATAACTGCCAACGGCCCTGTAATGACACGGGAATACAGGACGGACGGAACACCCAGCTCTATGGTCTCTGACTCACACTCCGCAAGACTCAGCCCTACCGGGATGAAATCACATCCTACCTGGGCATTGATCGCAAAAAGTGCCGGCAGTGCATATTGGGCCGGTATCTTGCCCATAGCGATCTGTGATCCCAGAAGAGTTCCCACGACCTGTGCGATAACGGCTCCGGGGCCGAGCACCGGTGACAAAAACGGCATAGCACAAATAAGAGATATGATCAGCATTCCGGGGAGCGTGGCACACAGCGGCGAAATTGTCTTGGCAATGACGTTCCCGAGTCCCGTAGCTGTGATGATTCCAAGGATCGTACTGGTAAATGCCATAAACGGAAGGATATTTTTTACTACCATTTCAATAGTCTCACGTCCTGCTGCAAAAAACTTTCCGACAACCTGCCCTACTCCAATGCCGAGCCTCGTGATCAGTCCCGGCCGCTCAGCCGTCTGTTCCTGTTTCATATCCCGGCTGCTGTCTTTTTCTTCTTCCGGCGCTTTTTTCTCGGTGGCAGCTTCACCGTCGGCATAAGACAGACAGCTTTCGTTAACAGCAGATACGTATATATCCGGAGTAATATATTTTGCCAGAGGCCCTGACTGTCCCACAGGATTTAAATTAACGGTAAAAATTCCCTTCTGCGGATAAATTCCGCACCGTAACGTTCCTCCGCAGTCGACGATAGCGACCAGGATTTCTTCATCCGGTACATTATTCTTGTGACCGTCGACTGCTTCCCCGCCGGTCATCTCCGCCAGCTTTGCGGCCAGCGGATGAATTCCTCCTATCGCTGTCATACAAAGAATCTTATTGCATGTTTCTGTTGCCTGCACTACAAGCGGTCCCCCGTATCCTCCGGAACCTGCGACGATTTTTACTGGCTTATTCATGGACAGCTACCTCCTTATTTCCCATCTTCTGATATTTATTGCTGAGCATCAGATAAATTCTTTCTGTCACCATGCCGCGGATAAAAATAACTACAAGTCCCACGAGAAAATAGCGGACTGCCAGATCACCCAGCGGCAGGTTCAGCTTTTGGATACCTGCTGCAATCCCCATGTATACGAACAGCTCACCGGCATTGGCATTGGGAAAGAACCCCAGCACTGGGTGGCAGAAGCTGATCGCCGCGTCAAAAAAAGGAACCTTATACTTCTCTTCTACGAATCTGCCAAAAGTATATGCCATCGGGTTGCCGACACAGATCATTGCGATGACAGGTAGAAATAAATACCGGCACAGCCTGTTTCCGGTGATCCTCATACAAAATTTTTCTACCCTGTCTTCTCCGATCAGTTTTATAATCGCGTTGACTGCTGTCATCAGACATACTACCGTTGGAATAATCGTGGTCACCCATCCCAAAAACGTCTGTCCTCCTGTGGAAAACAGCTTCATGAATCCATTCGCCAAATTAGATATAACCTGCATATGTTCCTCCTTACACTCTCATTTCCAATGCTTCCAGTGCCTGTATGTATCCTTTATAGAATTTTTGTTTCTTCTTCGTCATACTGCGGAGTTCCGAAAGAACTTCCCGAAAATCCCTTCCCAGTATCTGCACCTGATAAACCTCAGACACCGGATGGAATCTGGCCAGAAATGAAATCCCGTCCATAGCTTCTCCGCCGGTAATCTTTCCGCCCTCATCGCATGCAAGAATGACAATATGGCCTCCGGACAGCAGACGTCCTCTTTTCTGTCCGATACCTACCGCTCCGTCCCGGTTTACTCTCCGCACGGCTTTCTCATAATCTTTGATCTGAAAAATCCCTCCGGCAGACTGAAGCAGAAACAGTACAAGAAACACTCCAAAAAGAATCAACACATGATTTGACATTTTCTCTCCTTTCTTTGATTTTTTTTTCTGTATATGTATTTTAACCCTTTTATTATTGCATAGTCTATAGTTTTTATTGAAATATTGTATAAGTATTTAGAATCATCTCGACATTTATACATCATTTCAATACACATCAGTACAACAAAAGACCTTCCGGAATTCAGCAATTCCGGAAGGTCCCTTTCTATGTCCTTTATGAACTTATGATGATATTATGAAACTCAAACTTCTTTCAGCATCTGTCTTGCACATTCTGAGTCTGTAATCAGAACATTAATATTTTTGGAACGCACGGCTCCGACGACAGATTTTGATTTCTCGATTCCCCCTGCAACCCCGATCCTTATTTCAATATTTTTCAGCTGCTCCTGTGATATGCCTGCCACACGCTGATTGAAAGAATCAAACGGTTTCGTATTTCCCTCGATGTTGTAAAAATACAGCGACGCGTCTCCGACTGCCCCCATCTCAACAAAATTCTTTAATTCATTCTCCGTTAAATATCCTTCTGCAACAAGAGCTGTTCCTCCGGCCTCCGGGATTCCGATCCCCATGACCACGACCCTGAGTTTTGAAAAATATTCATAGATGTAGTTTACCGTATCCTCCTGAAGGAAAATGTCTTTCACCTCTTTGCTGGAAAAAATACCGGGTGACAGGAACTGGACATAATCACCTCCGAACTTTTCCGCAAATTCCACTGCAATCCGGTTGGACTGTACATCCCTCTTTTCCGTCCTTTTCTGGGATATCCCTCCGTACAGGGGCACAAACAAAAGCTTATTGCCTTTGTTATAAAATTTATCCACATGGGCAATGTGGGACAGCGTCCTCCCCATCGTGACTCCCACATAGTCATCATTTTTCAGGATATGGCTCAGGTAGTCAAAGGCCGCCTCTGAAAGCATATCCATCTGCTCCTCTTTTGTGTCAAGCGGCTCGCTCTCCACAATGATGGCCTCTTTCAGACCAAACCTCTGTTCCAGCTTCTGCTCTAATTCCCCGTAATCGTAGCTGATAGGGTTTATGACCTCGATCTTCACAATTCCCTGTTCCCTCCCGAGAGCCAGCATCCTGGATACAGTGGCCCTGGAAAGTCCCAGGGTGTTGCAGATCTCCACCTGGGTCTTATTTTTCATATAGTATAAATTGCAGCATTTATATATCAGACGGTCGTCATCGACAATTTTCTTCATCTGCTTCCACCTTTATATCAATTCTAATTCGTTCAGCGCATTATAGATTCCGTTTTCTTTTGTCGTCTGGGTGAACATATCCGCAGTCTCCTTCACTGCGTCACTGCACCGTCCCATGCCGATACCGGTCCCGACATTTTTAAGCATCTCTACGTCGTTGTCCGAATCACCGAATGCATAGAGATTCTCTTTAGAAATCCCAAGATCATCTGCTACCTGGACAACCGCGTCTCCTTTCGTGACACCTTTGAGCGTAATGTCAAAGAAATTCTCACGGACATGTTTGGCACACTCGAATGTGTCTGCATATTCTCTTTTAAAATCTTCAAATACATCAGGCGCTTTATAGTTCATCGTAAGCTTTGATATATGCTGTTTTTCCCAGTACTTCCACGGGGCATACCACTCCATCGGAAGACTGAACAGACGGCAGAAATACTTAAAGAATTCCTCGTCGTTATGTAAATAGTATGTCACGTCCTGGGTATCCATCTGGATGATCGTATCTCTTATAAAATACTTGTCTATGACTTCATGCAGCAGATCTTCCTCAATATAAATATCCCTGAGCACTTCCCCGTCCACTTCCGCATAGCTTCCATTGCAGGTGACGGCCCCGTCAAAATGCTCGATATCCGCCTCCAGAAATCGTTTGGTCCGCCCTGAACACAGCAGGGCTGCATATCCGTTGTCCTGCAGTCTCTTAACAGCCTCCAGGGTCTTCGGCATAACTGTCTTGATATGGTCCACTTCATCAACTAATGTTCCGTCATAGTCAAAAAATACCGCTCCTTTATATTTCTTCATAGTATGGCTCTTCTCCTTATTGATCGTGCTCGTTTACTTAACCAATACTATTGTACTTTCTTTTAATTCCCATTTCAAGCGGTATCCTACATCATAAGCACCTGCACGATCAAAATCAGGGTAATCCCAAGGGAAAGCAGAAACATCGATCTGTAAAAATCCTTCATGATAACGCTCCTTCTGATTTGTTTTTCCGTTGTATTTTATCTTTTGACAATATCATACCGGATTTCTCTTTCAGAATTCCCAACCAATTTGTGAATAATTTCTTAACATTTTGTGTTTTTACACAAAAAGAAGCTTTGGGTGACAATCATACCAAAGCTTCTGTTCTTTTTTATAAACTTTCTAATATTTCTTTCAGGATCTTATTGACTACTCCGGGATCTGCTTTCCCCTGGGTCGCTTTCATGGTCTGTCCAACCAGGAATCCCATGGCTTTTTTCTTCCCTGCCTTGTAGTCCTCCACCGATTTCGGATTGCCGCTGACAATCTGCGTGATGGTCTCTTTAAGCGCTCCCTCGTCATTCATTGATTTCAATCCGTGTTCTTCTACGTAGGCTTTCGGGTCCACATCTTCTTTGAATATCTTCTCAAAGACTTCCTTGGCTACCTTACGGTTGATCTCATTCTTCTTCACCATGCCGATCAGAGCCGCGAGATGTTCCGGTGCAAAGGAAATATCTGTAAGATCCATTTCCGAATCATTGACCAGACGCATCGTCTCTCCCATCAGCCAGTTAGATACTTCTTTCGCCTCGGCTCCGTGATCGATGGTTGCCTCGAAGATATTCGCCAGATGTTTGCTTCCCGTTATGATATCGATATCATAGTCCGGCAGGCCGTAAGTTTCTTTATAACGTCTCCGTTTTTCGTCCCGCAGTTCCGGCTGTGCATCCCTGATCTGCTCTATCCACTCATCGCTGATGATTACCGGCACAAGATCCGGGTCCGGGAAGTAGCGGTAATCCTGTGCGTCCTCTTTGGAGCGCATCGGATAAGATTTTTCTTTTGTGTCGTCCCACCGTCTCGTCTCCTGCGTCACCTTTCTGCCCTCTTCCAGCAAAGCGATCTGGCGGTCTGTCTCTCCCTCAATGGCGCGCCTGATAGCCTTAAAAGAGTTCAGGTTCTTCATCTCTGTCCTTGTTCCGAACTCTTCGGCTCCCGCTTCTCTGACGGAAAGGTTGACATCGGCTCTCATAGAGCCTTCCTGAAGTTTGCAGTCGGAAGCCCCGAGATACTGGATGATCAGTCTAAGCTTTTCCAGATAAGCCACGACTTCATCTGCGGAGCGCATATCCGGCTCTGAGACGATCTCGATCAGCGGCACGCCGGACCGGTTGTAATCCACAAGGGAACAGTCTTCCCATTCGTCATGGATCAACTTTCCCGCATCCTCTTCCATATGGATCTCGTGAATCCCGACGGACTTTGTCCCTCCGTCAGTCTCGATTTCCACATGTCCGTCTCTGCAGATCGGAAGATACAGCTGGGAAATCTGATAATTCTGCGGGTTGTCGGGATAGAAATAATTCTTCCTGTCAAACTTGCAGTTCTGTGTAATGCTGCAGTTGGTGGCAAGTCCCACAGCCACGGCATACTCAACTACCTGTTTATTTAATACCGGAAGGGAACCCGGCATTCCCGTGCACACCGGACAGGTATGTGTATTCGGCGCTCCCCCGAACTCTGTGCTGCATCCGCAGAAAATCTTCGTGTTAGTTGCCAATTCCACATGGACTTCCAGCCCGATGACAGTCTCATATTGTTTACTCATTACTGAACACCTCCTTTTACAATCTCCGGTGCTTCATAAGTTCTCGTCTGTTCAAATGCATAGGCAGCCCGGATCAGTTTCTTTTCCTGGAAACAGTCTCCCAAAAGCTGCAGGCCGATCGGCAGCCCTTTGCTGTCTTTTCCGCACGGCACACTGATTCCGGGCAGTCCTGCCAGGTTTGCCGAAATCGTATAAATATCTCCGAGGTACATTTTGATCGGGTCGCTTAAGCTCTCACCAAGCTTCGGTGCAGTGGTCGGCGCCGCCGGCCCAAGGATCAGGTCATAGGAAGCAAATGCCTTGTCAAATTCCTGTTTGATCAGTGCTTTTGTCCTCAGTGCTTTCAGATAATACGCGTCATAGTAACCGGAACTTAAAACAAACGATCCAAGCATGATCCTTCTCTTGACTTCCGGCCCGAATCCCCCGGAGCGTGTCTTTTTATACATGTCGTGGAGTCCTTCTGCTCCCTTGGCGCGGTATCCGTATTTAATCCCGTCAAACCGTGACAGGTTTGAGCTGGCTTCCGCCGACGCAATGACATAATATGCAGGAATCGCATAATCCACAAGTCCCAGATCAAACTCCTCAACAACTGCTCCCTTTTTCTCCAATGTCCGGGCAGCCGCCATGACAGCTTCTCTGACTTCAGGGTCCAGTCCTTCTCCAAAATAGTCTTTCGGGATTCCGATCTTCATTCCTTTGACATCATCAACCAGGGCGGAAGTAAAATCATACTCATCCCTCTCAATGGATGTGGAATCTTTCTTGTCATAGGATGCAGAAGCCTCTAAAAGAGCCGCACAGTCTGATACGTCTTTAGCCATCGGCCCGATCTGGTCCAGGGAAGAACCGTAAGCAATCAATCCGTATCTTGAAATTGTGCCGTAGGTCGGTTTCATTCCGGTGATCCCGCAGAAAGATGACGGCTGGCGAATCGATCCTCCGGTATCTGAGCCGAGTGCCATGAAGCACTCTCCTGCCGCCACTGCTGCCGCCGATCCGCCGGAAGATCCTCCCGGCACATGTTCCTGATTCCATGGATTTTTTGTCGGTCCGAACGCCGAAGTTTCAGTCGTGCTTCCCATGGCAAACTCATCCATGTTTGTTTTCCCTATGATGACCACACCGGCAGCGATAAGATTTTCCACCGCCTGAGCGGCGTAGGTCGGAACAAAATTTTCGAGAATCCTGGAACTGCACGTAGTTTTGTATCCTTTTGTACAAATATTATCTTTCACAGCCACTGGAACACCGGCCAGCGGACCAGTCAGCGTGCCGTCATCAATTTTTTTCTGCACCTCTTCTGCTCTCTTTAATGCACTCTCTTCATCATATGATACATAGGCATGCACCGTCGGCTCTGCTTTCTTAGTCTGTTCCAGCACAGCCTGTACCGCTTCCACTGCGCTGATCTCTTTTGCTTTTATTTTTCTGCCCAGTTCAAGGGCTGTCAAATCTAAAATTCCCATGGCTTCCTCCTATTCTACAGTCTTTGGCACCACAAAGGCACCGTCTTTTCTCTCCGGTGCGTTGGCGAGAATCTCTTCTCTGTCGTCTCCATTTGTGACGATATCTTCTCTGAATACATTGTTTACCGGAAACACGTGAGACATAGGTTCAACACCGTCCGTATCCAGTTCATTCAGCTTGTCTACATAGTCCAGCATGCTCTCCATGTCTTTCTTCGCCTGTTCTTTTTCTTCGCCGGACAGCTCAAGCTTTGCCAGAATACCGACGTATTCGATCGTTTCATCACTGATGTGATTTGCCATTCTAATTCCTCCTTAAATGATTGGTTCTCCTTACGTATTTGTGTGTATCCTCGCGGAGCATTTTTTGATTTCATTAAGAAATAAAAAACCCGCTCCAAAGCAAATATTCTATGCTTCGGGGCGGGAATATCTTCCCACGGTACCACCCGTATTGATATCAGGACAAATTGTCTGACCTCTTCTCATTTCTGTACTTAACGCGTACCACGTGACTGCCTAACATGCATCCTGCCTTTCAGCCGCCCGGCTCCAAAGTGTTCCCGCCGCAAGGTGTCCCTGGAAAGCTTTCAGTCTGTGGGCTTTCCTCCCTGTAAGGTTCCTTTTGCCTTGAGTCTTTTTCATTGCCTTTCTTCTATGATGTTTAATCATAACACAGTTATTTTTATGAATCAAGCCCCATTGACGAATCATAAACATGCATATTTTCAGGTCTGACACGTTTGCTCGGTACAAGTTTAACATCTAAGTATTCTTCTGATAAAACTTCTATTTTTGTACCTTCTGTGAGTTCTAAATTCACATATTTATTCGGATTTTCCCCTTGTGAATCTTCTGAGAGCCAAATACTATTTGCCCCATATTCATCATCCTTATCTTGTTCAAAAGTAAATTCAAAGCTGCCATTGCCTTCGACCGCAACTACATCATACGTCCCGGCCGGAAATTCTTTTCCTGCTGTAAGTACGCTGAAAACTTTCACTTCTTCACTCAGAGTATTTTCTCCGGGTTTCTCCATTTTCTTTAGATTAGCATCCGATGTTTTGCAGTATATACTCCCTTTTCCTGAAACTTCTACTAAAGAACCCTGATAAAGACGGATATTCTTTACTTCGGTGTACCGATTAGCTTCCAATACTTCCTTGTCTGTAAACTGCTCATTAATATTGACATACTGTGCATCATTGTTTGCTGAAAAAGTTAAATCATCCCCTTCTCCAGTCATTGTGTAATTTCCTTCCGGAAGATCCAATCCTACGATATATCTGCCGGAAGAAAGTCTCACAGAAAAACTTTTTCCGGTCTTCTCTAAAGCATAGTCCGCGTTTTCATATGTAAAATCCGGCATAGTTTTTGTCCACTTTTTCTTTCCGTCTTCACTCATATAAATCTGAGCATTTTTAATCAGGGTTCCGATATCAACCTCACCTACTGCATCCAAAAACACACCAAAAATAACCACAAGACTCAGTACTAGCCTGATAAATTTTCCTACTCTGCCTTTTTCCTCTGTCCGGAACTGCCTGTACACCCTCTTATGCTGTTTTGTCATAGAACTCTTTGGCTCTATATTTGGCCTTGTCCCGTAGTCCGAACAGCTTCCCGTCCTTTGCCCTCTCTCCAGCCTTTTAAAATCATAGCCGCACATAGGACAAACGCCATTCCTTAATTTTTCATTGCAGATCGTACATTTGTCATATTTCATATTCATTCCCTCCGGCCTATAAAAATATCCCGCTATCTAGCCCGGTTCTTAAACTTTTTCTTCCTTTTTTCGATGCGTTCTTTATCTTTCTGCTCGATCTCCGGGGCAATGGTCTTTGTAAACCATAATAGTGCCAGCGCCGGTGCAAGGATCCAAAGTGATCTCTGATCATTTCCCAAAAAAGAAAGCGTCATGATTCCCTTGGCCTGAAACATCATTACAAACATATAAACAAAGACTAAAAGAAGTGCAAATGACTCTGTTTTCGTATAACTTATCGTGCACAGCACGTCCACCCCGCACCCTCTAGTCTTTGCTTTCTATCACGAGCAAAGTCCCGGTTTTCATCTCAATCTTTCCCGTTTCCTCTGCCAGTTCATTGCTGATTCCCCATGTCTCATGGAATACAAGCGTATCGTCATTCAGCGGGTAATAGAATCCATGAAGCGTCACTCCTGTCACCGTGCCCACCGGAATGAGGGAGATATAGTTCCCAAACTGTTCTTTTTTATTTATGCTGAGAGGACGGTCCACTGCCCGGATGCGGTTATGTGAATCCACTATATATGCCTCCACTCCATGTTTTAGTGCATATACAAGCTGTCCCATATTCCCGAGCACATGGTCTAATCTGGTGCCCGTGCTCCCAAGAATCGTCACCTTTGCAGCCCCCATGCGGACTGCCTGTTCCACAGCGATCCCCGTGTCCGTATCGTCTTTCTCTCTGGGAAGAATCATAATATCTTCTTGTTTAAATCGTTTTACCGTTTCTTCCGGACAGCTGTCAAAGTCACCCAATATGAAATCCGGGCGGATTTTGATCTGTTCTGCGTATAAAAGTCCTTTGTCCGCAGCAATAATTTTATCAAATTTCTGCGTTTGAATATAAGAACGGGCGAAGACCCTGTCCAAATCTCCGCCTGTTAAAATTAAGATATGCATTACCATTTTCTCTTTTCTTTTAATTCATTGTAGATGAGTACATAGTTGTCATAGCGAGTCTCGCTGATCCTTCCAGCCGCCAGTGCCTGTTTGACACCGCAGCCAGGTTCATGAGTATGGCTGCAACCCTGGAACCGGCATTGTCCCTCATAGGGTTCAAATTCTTTAAAATAATATTTAATCTCGTCTTCCTCGAACATATCCACAAACAGAGAACTGAAGCCCGGCGTGTCCATGACGAAAGTGTCTTCTCCCACCCGGATCAGCTCCGAATGTCTGGTCGTATGCTTTCCTCTCTGAATCTTTTCACTTACCGCTCCGGTTTCCATGTTCGCATCCGGATACAAAAGATTCATCATAGAAGATTTCCCTACACCGGAAGGGCCTGCAAGCACGGTTGTCTTGTGCTCTACGGCCTCCCTGATCTCCGAAAGTCCCGTCTCGTCGGAGACACTGGTAAAGATCACCCGGTGGCCGCAGTCTTTATATACGTCCATGAGAACAGACAATTCCTTTTCTCTGGCCAGATCCGTCTTATTAAAACAGACCACCGCAGGGACTCTCTGCTTCTCCATCATAAGCAAAAACCGGTCCAGCAGATTATAATTTGGTTTTGGATTCTTGGCTGCAAAAATAACCAGCGCCTGATCGATGTTTGAGACAGCCGGGCGGATTAATTCGTTCATCCTTGGAAGTATCTCTGTCAGATTTCCCAGCTTTTTTTCTTCATCCAGGACTTCTATCTCTGCCATGTCTCCCACGAGCGGCTTCATTTTCCGGTTTCTGAAGATGCCTTTTGCTTTGCACTCATATAAACTGCTGCCCGTGTCAACATAATAAAACCCTGCGATTCCTTTGATAATTCTTCCCTGCATGAACTGATCTTACTCCTCTGTATTATCTATGGTGTATTCTGTTGTCGGCTGCTTTCCCAGGCTTACGACCACGCCGATTCCTGTCCCTTTTGTAACTTTTTTCCCGGCTTTCGGTGACTGACTGATAATACATCCCTCCGGCACCCTGCTGTCGTACTTCTGGGAAGAAATGATCAGCTTTAGTCCTTCTCTGCTTAACTCTTCTCTCGCATCATCTGCGGTCTTAAATACGATTTCCGGCACTGTGACCTTGTTCTCACCTTTGCTGACCGTGATCGTCACCTTGGAGCCTCTGGAAATTTTATTCCCCGCTCCCGGAGACTGAGAAATCACATCACCTTCCTTGACACTGGAACTGAATTTGGTGGACACAGAAACTTTGAATCCCTGGTCTGAAAGGATCTTCGTGGCAGACTTCTGGCTGTACCCGCGGATATCCGGCACCTCAATTTTGCTCTCGCCGGTACTGACAGTCAATACAATGGTCGTTCCCTTTTCCACTTCCTGGTCTGACTCCAGACTCTGGCGGATGATATATCCCGCCTCATAAGAAGATGAAGCCTCTGTTTTGCGCTCCACTTTCAGATCTTCATCGATGGATGCCAACGCCGCATCGTAAGTCATTCCCACATAGTTTTCAACCGGTACCTTCTCAAGCTTTTCCGTGGTGCTTTCTTCCGTAGTCGTAAGTTTCTCTGTGCCGGCATTATCCCCTGAGCGGAACAACCCTGAACTGTTAATGACCAGTACAATGATGGATATGAGAATAATGGCTCCCACCACAGCGGCCAGGACGACAACCAGCTTTTCAATCTTGGAATTCATGCCCCGCGGCTCTTCCTCATCGTCGTCATCCACAAATCCGGATTCCTCTTCCGGTTCTTCTTCCATCTCCTCCGGTTTTACAAACTCTTTTGTGTGAAGCATCTGAGTCGGCGAATCGTCCACAAAGGGCGCCATGCCTACATAGCTTCCTTTCGTGTCTTCGAAAACCAACTTTAAATCCTCTATCAGTTCGTTCACAGACTGATACCGGTCTTCCGGTTTTTTCATGGTACATTTGAGAATGATCTTTTCCAGGCTTTCCGGAATATCTCCGATCAGTTCTCCCGGTGGCGTAATTTCATTCTGGAGATGCATCAGAGCAATGGTAACCCCATTTTCGTGGTCAAAAGGGACCTGGCCTGTGACCATCTCATACATTGTAATCCCCAGAGAATAAATATCACTCTTCTCATCGCAGTACTTTCCTTTGGCCTGTTCCGGAGAAATGTAATGGACCGATCCTATGGCCGTGGATGTGACCGTATTGGAATTGGCCGCCTTTGCTATTCCAAAATCCGTGACTTTTACCTGACCGGAATCTGAGACCAGAATATTCTGGGGCTTAATATCCCTGTGGATCGTGTGATGCCCATGGGCATGCCCGATCGCTGAAGCTATCTGAAGAGACAATTCTACGGTCTCTTTTGCGGAAAGATGCCCCTTTTTCATAATATATTCCTTCAGGGTAATGCCTTCTGCCAATTCCATGACAATGTAATTGACACTGTCTTCCTGGCCTACATCATATACGTTCACAATATTGGGGTGGGCCAGTCTTGCGACCGCCTCTGCTTCCACCTGAAACTTTTTTAAAAACTTCTCATTATCTACATATTCATTTTTCAACACTTTGATAGCAACGTTCCGGTTCAGTTTATGGCACTTTGCCATGTATACGTCAGCCATCCCGCCAGTACCAATCTTTTTCAGGATTTCGTAGCGTCCTCCTAAAATGGTTCCTGTTTCTAACATGTGATCTCACCTCGCTCCCCCAGCGCAACGATCACCAGGGATATATTGTCCTTGCCGCCATATTCGTTAGCCCTGTTCACCAACTGGCCTGCCTTATTTTCCAATTGACTGTGATCCAACAGGAGTTCTTTGATTTCATCATCCGCAATCATGCTCGTCAATCCGTCACTGCACAAAAGTAAATATCCGTCTTTCTTCGGCAGCTCAAAAAAATCGGGAACAGATTCAATACCTGCGCCGATCGCTCTCGTGATCAGATTTCTTTTTGGATGCTGCCTCATATGTCTGCGCTCAATCTCTCCGGCCTTCACCAATTCTTCTACAAAAGAATGGTCTGTGGTCACCTGGACAAGATCCTGATCTGCAAAATACAGACGGCTGTCTCCAATGTTCATCACAAAAATACTCTCTTCTGTCACAGTGGCCGCTACCATAGTTGTTCCCATGCCCGCGTATTCTTCTTCCTCGCACTTCAGCAATATCTCACTGCTCACTTTCTGCAGTGCTTCCTTCATGATCTCAATAGGATCTGAATTCTCAATCTCTCGTATAAATTCCACAAAACGACTGACCGCAAAAGAGGACGCAAAACCTCCTGCCCTGTGGCCTCCCATGCCGTCCGCAACGATATATAAATTATCTAATTGTCCTACGGGTTCATCAGAGTAAAAGATGGTGTCCTGATTTTCAGACCGTACCTTTCCTCTGTGAGAAGTTCCAACGGATTGCATCTTAGTTCTCCTTTTTTGTGCGAATTTCCTGTTTTTCCACAGAATCCAGCTTCTTTCTTCTTAATTGTCCACAGGCAGCATTGATATCTCTGCCCATTTCTCTTCTTATGGTAACATTTACACGATTTTTTTCAAGTATGTTTTTGAAGTCGTTCACAAACTCCGGCATAGACTGCCGGAAGTCTCTCTCCTTGATAGGATTGACTGGGATCAGATTGACATGGCATGGAAATCCGCCTAAAAAGCGGCAAAGTTCCCTGGCATTCCGGGAGCTGTCATTCACTCCTGCCACAAGACTGAATTCAAACGTGATCCTCCGTCCCGTCCGGTCAAAGTAATATTTACAGGCAGAGAGCAGTTCTTCCATAGAATACTGATTTGCCACCGGCATCAGGGATTTCCTCATTTCGTCATTGGAGGCATGAAGTGAGATCGCAAGCGTCATCTGAAGCTTTTCATCCGCCAATTCCCGTATCCTCGGCACCAGTCCGCAGGTAGACACCGTCAGGTTCCTCTGACTTAAATTCAGTCCTTTCTCGTCGGTCAAAAGTCTGATAAATTTTAAAAGATTCTCATAGTTATCCAAAGGTTCCCCGGTTCCCATAACGACCACATGGGACACCCGTTCCCCGGTATCTTTTTGGATATAATAAATCTGTCCAAGCATTTCTGAAGGGAGCAGGCTGCGGTCCAGTCCCCCGAGGGTAGACGCACAAAATCTGCATCCCATCCTGCACCCGGCCTGTGACGAAATGCACACCGAATTGCCGTGCTTGTATTTCATCAGGACACTTTCTATAATATTCCCATCATTCAGCTGAAATAAATACTTTCTTGTACCGTCAATCTTGGATACATAGGTTTCCACTTCTTTCAGTTCCGCTACTTCATATTCCTTTTGAAGTTTTTCTTTCAGATTTTTCGGCAGATTGTTCATCTCATCAAGAGAGGATGCCAGCCTCTTATGGAACCACTCAAATATTTGTTTTGCACGGAACTTTTTTTCTCCCAGTTCTTCCACCGCAAATTCCAGTTCTTCCAGTGTCATTGATTTAAGATCTCTCATTTTGTTCTCCTAAGTTTTCCGATAAAGAATCCGTCGCACGGATGAATTCCCGGCAGCAGCTGGATATACCCCTCTCCGGCCGTCTTAATGTCAAGGGTTTTGGGGAGAAAAGGCGTCAGGTCTACCGGCTCAAATCCGTTCTGTCCCGCAATCCACCTGAAATTTTCTTCATTTTCTTTCGGGTTGATCGTACATGTAGAAAAAAGCAGGCTTCCTCCCGGCTTCACATAGGATAGGGCTGTTTTTAATATTTCTCTCTGCAGTTTCACAAGGTCTTCCAAAACGGATTCTTCCAGATTGTACTTAATGTCCTGCTTTTTTCCCATAATCCCAAGTCCGGAACACGGGACATCACACAGTACAGCGTCCATAGACTCTGCCAGACGTTCATCCGGAATTCTGGCATCCCAGATCTGAGTACGGATATTTTCAAATCCCACACGTTCGATGTTTTCTTTCAGCAGTACTTCTTTGTAATCCGTCAGATCCCGGGCCAGAACCTGCCCCGTTCCGTGGAGTTTGTCTGCCGCATACAGTGCTTTGCCTCCCGGAGCGCTGCAAATATCAAGGATCTTCTGTCCCTCTTTTGGATCTGCGACCTTTCCGGCCAGCATGGAACTTTCATCCTGCACGATAAAACGGCCTTCTCTGAATGCCGAAATACGCTTTAGAAAATCATAGTTAGAAATACGAATTGCCTCCGGAAGTAGTCTTCCGTCTTCCACCTCCACACCATCTTTTTTCAGGGAAGCGATCAGTTCTTCTCTGGAGCCGTTGCTTTCCATCCATGAAACCGTTGTCTTTTTTGGCTCCAGGAAAGAACTCACGATCGTTTCTGTTTCTTCCTCTGTATAAGAACGCAGAAAATGACGGATGATCCATTCCGGCATGGAACAGGCAACGGACAGATACTTTACAAAATCCTTATCCCTGTCTGGAAACGGGATATCTTGTTTCTGTCTGGAAATTGTTCTCAAAACACCGTTTACAAAGCCGGATAATTTTGAAAAGCCCCGCTTTTTGGCCAGCTTCACACATTCATTGCATGCCGCGGAGTCAGGGATGTGATCCATGAACAGAATCTGGCAGGCACCCATGCGGAGCAGTGAACGCACCAGCGGCTTCATTTTCCTTACCTTCGTCTTGGAATACAGATCAATCACATAATCAATGGTCAGGCGGCGCTCCAGAGTTCCCTGGCATAGCCTTGTAAAAAAAGCCCGGTCCTTCTTTTCACTAAACTGATACTTTTCCAGTGTCTCTCCGATGGCAATATGGGACAGTTCCTCTTTTCTGTCTATTTTCATCAGAACATCTAAAGCCGATTCTCTTGGATTCTGCATATTATTCTCCTAATACCGTTCCGGCATCTACCTTGGAGCCTGCCAAGAATGCCTGGACTGACATCCGCTTTTTCCCGGAAAGCTGGATTTCATTGAGTGCTAATGCTTCCTGACCGCAGGCCACAATCATCTGTTTTTTAGTCACTTCAATAATGGTTCCGGGTCTCTCTCCTCCGTCATAGGAAACGACGTCCGCATCCCATATTTTCAGTGTTTTCCCTCCAAGCTCCGTATAAGCACTCGGCCATGGGTTCAGTCCGCGCACCCACTGTTCAATCTCAGCGGCATTTTTCGTGAACTCTATCTTCCCCATCTCTCTGCTCAGCATCGGGGCATAGGAACTCTCATTGTCATTTTGTTTGATCCTTACCGCCGTCCCATCTTTTAATTTCTCTAATGTCTCCAGCAATAAGTCTGCGCCCAGCGCCATTAGCTTGTCATGAAGGGTTCCGGATGTTTCTTTCTTATCCAGCGGGATGACTGCTTTATCTATCATATCCCCCGTATCTAAACCCTTTTCCATATACATGGTCGTAATTCCCGTTTCCCTTTCACCGTTTAAGACGGCCCACTGGATCGGTCCCGCTCCGCGGTATTTCGGAAGAAGTGACCCATGGACATTGATACATCCGTATTTGGGGATATTCAGTATCCGCTCCGGCAAAATCTGTCCGTATGCGACAACTACGATGACATCCGGAGCCAGATGTTCAAGGTCTTCTATAAATTTCTCATCTCTGGCTTTTGCCGGCTGAAGGACAGGGATTCCATGTTTCAATGCAGCCTCTTTCACCGGCGGAAAAGAAAGTTTCTTTCCCCTTCCCTTCTGCTTATCGGGCTGCGTAACTGCCGCAGCCACATGATGAAATTGTATCAGCTTCTCCAGCGTAGGCACCGCAAATTCCGGCGTTCCCATAAATACTACGTTCATCGTATCCTCCTTACTCTTCCTCTTCCACATCTCTCACCGGTTCTTCCGCCACATCCGGATAAAGGATTCCGTCCAAATGGTCAAGTTCATGGCAGATCGCCCTCGCAAGAAGTCCTTCTCCTTCCACTCTGATCGGGTTCATATCCCGGTCCAGCGCTTCACATACCACATGGTTCGGACGCTTTACGACTGCAACCTTCCCCGGAAGGCTCAGACATCCCTCGTCTCCGATCTGTTCGCCGTCTTTTTCCACGATCTTAGGATTGATCAGGACCAGCGGCTGGCCTTCATATGTGTCGATGACCACCAGCCGTTTCAGGATTCCCACCTGAGGAGCGGCCAGTCCCACGCCGTATGCTTCATACATTGTCTCAAACATGTCATCGATCAGCAGCATGATTCTGGATGTCATTTCTTTAATCTCTTTTGATGGTTTTCTGAGGACTTCATCCCCCATTTTTCTGATGTTTCTGATTGCCATGAATACTTCTCCTTCTCAAATATTCTTTGTTAATAACTGCTCATAGGATTAAAATCGAATGTGATATGAATGTCTTTGGGCAATTCCTGCCGGTCGATCCACAGTTCCAGCCGGTCTTTCACCTTCATAAGTTCCTTGTAATCTTTCTTTTTTACGTACAGCACCTGCCGGTAAATATCATTGACTTTTGCCAGAGAGGCCTCGCCGGGTCCGATGACGCGGATGCCCGAATTCTGAATCACCCTGGCCATGCGCTGTGCCGTCTTTTTGCATTCCTCTTCCGAAGGCCCGGCAAGAAGGACTGTAAGCATCTGCCAAACCGGAGGATAGCAAAGCATCGTCCGGTAGGATATCTCCTGGCGGTAAAACTCTTCATAGTCCTGGGCTGCCGCTGTGACAATACAGTAATGTTCCGGCGAATAGGTCTGTATGACAACCTCTCCGGCTTTATCGCCTCTCCCTGCCCGGCCGGCTGCCTGAGTCAAAAGCTGGAATGTCCGTTCTGCTGCACGGAAATCACTGGCATGCAGAGATAAATCCGCTGCCAGGATTCCGACGAGAGTGACGTTTGCAAAATCGTGTCCTTTGACAATCATCTGCGTGCCCACAAGAATATCGGCCCGGCCTTCCGAAAAAGTCTTTAGAATCTCTTCATGGCTGTGCTTTCTTTTTGTGGTATCCATATCCATCCGGAGCACTCTTGCTTCCGGAAATTCTTTCCTTATAGCGGCCTCTGCCTTTTGAGTGCCGAGTCCGAACGTTCCGATAAATGGACTGCCGCACTCAGGACAGACGTCCTGCATCGCTTCTTCATATCCGCAGTAATGGCAGCGGAGCTTCCCGTCCCTGTGATACGTAAGCGATACATCGCAGTGGGGACACTGCATCACAGTGCCGCAGCTTCTGCATGAGACAAACCCGGCATATCCTCTCCGATTCAAAAAAAGCATGATCTGCTCTTTTTTCCGAAGCCGGTCTCCGATCAGTTCATAGAGCCTTCTGCTGAACATACTGCGGTTCCCCTGCTTTAATTCTTCCCTTAAATCTTCTATATACACATCGGGCAGGATCGCTTCTTTTGCCCGGTCTTTCAGCGTCCAGAGCCTGTATTCCCCGTCAAGTGCCTTCTGATAGCTCTCAAGAGACGGCGTTGCGGACCCTAAAATCACCGCCGCGCCCTCCATGTCCGCTTTTTCCAGAGCCACTTCTCTTGCGTGGTATTTGGGCGTCTGCTCACTTTTATAACTGCCCTCATGTTCTTCGTCAATGATGATCAGCCCAAGATTTGGAAACGGCACAAACAGTGCAGATCTGGGACCAATGATAATATCGGCATCCCCATTCTTTGCCCGGAGCCACTGATCGTATTTTTCTCCTTTGGAGAGTCTGGAATTAAGGATGGACACCCTGTCTCCGAACCGCTTCGTAAAACGGCAGACCGTCTGGTACGTAAGAGCGATCTCCGGGATCAGCACGATAGCCTGTTTCCCTTTTCTGACAACTTCCTCGATTGCCGCCAGATAGACTTCTGTCTTCCCGCTTCCGGTAATCCCGTGGAGAAGATACGTTCTCCTCTCCCCTGCTGCGTAATCTGCTTTGAATTCCTGTATCAGCTTCTCCTGACTCTCATTCAGGGGCAGGGCATCTTCCGCCTCCATCCCGCTGGGGCCGGGATTCCGGTAAAACTTTTCTGTTTCGACGCGGATTATACCGTCTTGTTCCATACCTGCAACCGTTGTCCTCGGAATCTTCAGGCATTTCGTCACACGCTCCCAGGAAACCGTCTGCTCATCCATAAGAGCAGCCAGCAGCCTGGCTTTTGCAGCGTAATGCCTGCCTAAATATTCATCCAGCAGACCGGGAGCCTGATCTTTTGCCAGTAAGAGCCTGACAGACTTTTTTTCTTTTTGTTTCATTTTATCCTGCACGGGAAGCACGGTCTTCAGTGCCTGGATCATGGTAGACCCATAGTTTTCCCGAATCCAGTAGGCGAGCTTAATCATCCTGGATTCTGCGTCCACACTGTCTTTTTCTATGGACAGAATTTCCTTTATTTTCTTAGGATCGTAATCTGCCCTATCCGAAAGCCTGACAACATATCCCTTCTGTTCCCGGTTTCCTGCTCCAAACGGCACCCGAACGGACTGCCCGACCCGGATCTGATCACATAAGGAAAAAGGCACTCGATATTGAAATACCCGATCCAGTGCCTCATGCGAAATATTGATGATAATATCTGCGTACAATGTTTCCATAAATCAGTCGATGACGTGTCCCTTTTGGCGCAGGACTTTAACTACACGGTCCACATGTTCCCTGCAGATCTCGTGAGTTTTAGCTTCCACCATGACACGCACCAAAGGTTCCGTTCCGCTCTCCCTTACAAGAATCCTTCCGTCATTTCCGAGTTCCTTCTCCACAGCTTCCACTGCTGTAATCACGTCTGCGTCTTCCCTGGCGTCTTTTTTATCCCGGACTTTGACGTTCTCAAGAATCTGTGGATATATATCCACATCCTTTACCAGCTGTCCAAGTGACTGTTTCTGTTCCAGCATGGCCTCCATGATCTTTAAAGAAGTCAGAATCCCGTCTCCGGTAGTCGCAAACTTGCTGAAAATAATATGCCCTGACTGTTCACCGCCCAGGCCGTGTCCGTTTCTGGACATATTTTCGTACACATATTTATCTCCCACCGCTGTTTTTTCATAGTCGATACCGGCCCGGTCAAATGCCTTATAAAGGCCGAGATTGGACATGACCGTTGTAACGACCGTATTGTTATTGAGAGCACCGTGCTCTTTCATATATTTTCCGCATACATACAGGATCAGATCGCCGTTTACTTCTGCCCCGTTCTCATCCACGGCAATACAGCGGTCCGCATCGCCGTCGTATGCGAATCCCACATCCAGATGGTTCTCTTTTACAAATCCCTTGAGGATCTCTATATGAGTGGAACCGCAGTTGGTGTTGATATTTGTACCGTCCGGTTCATTGTTGATCACATAGACCTCCGCGCCCAGTGTCTCAAATACATTCTTTGCAATGCTTGAGGAGCTTCCGTTGGAACAGTCCAGTCCGACCTTTACATTTTTAAATGACCGTGTGGCCAGGGAGATGAGATATCCTATGTATCGGTTTCTTCCTGATGCGTAATCTTTCGCCCTTCCGATGTCGCTTTTCGTAGCAAAAGGAAGTTCCCCGATTTTGCCGTCAATGTATGCCTCGATCTGTTCTTCGACTTCCGCATCCATCTTATGTCCCTTGGCGTTGATCAGCTTGATCCCATTGTCATAGTAAGGATTATGGCTGGCAGAGATCATAATGCCGCAGTCAAACTGTTCCGTGCGGACCACGTAAGATACACTCGGAGTCGTGGTCACATAGAGCATATAGGCGTTGGCTCCGGAAGCCGTGAGTCCGGCTACGAGCGCGTGTTCGAACATATAGCTGCTTCTTCTTGTGTCCTTTCCGATAACTACCTTCGGGCGTTTCTTTTCCTTGCCCAGGTGCCATCCCAAAAATCTTCCTACTTTATATGCATGCTCCACCGTAAGATCGATGTTTGCCTCTCCGCGGAAGCCGTCAGTGCCAAAATATTTTCCCATGATTGACCTCTTTCTCATACTTTATTTTAAAATAACCTAGAATGTATTATAACATAAAGTCTCACCGTTGAAAAACAAAAAATCCCCGCCGGAGACAATGCTTTGACAGCACTGTCTCCGGCGGGGACACACTTTTAACTGCTTTTCCGGCTGACTTTTACAACGACGGAAATATCTTCATTCTTGATCTCGCCAAGGGCCCTGAGCATTTTTTTCAGGGCAGGATACCATATATCCTTGGGGAGTTCTTTTATCTCTTCTTTTGTGAGCAGACTCGTCTGATCCTTCTCCGTCCCGAATAATCCCTCATAACAGATCTCATACTGTTTTCCCCGGTCGATGACTCCTAACTCTTCCAGTGTATTCATCATCCGGTAGACAGTCGCTCTGCCTATGGCAGGATCTATCTTAGTCGCCTCATAAAAGATTTCTTTGCAGCAGGAACAATTATTTTTTAAGATCACATCCAGGATCACTTTTCTCTGGCTCGTGATCCTGAGTCCCTGCTCCCGAAGCTGCTCTATGATTCTTTCCCGGCTAAGTTCTGTGGTCATACTGCCTCCCATTCGCATCTGCCTCTCTGCCGTACCTCTGCAAATTTGATAACCAATATCATTTATAGATTTATCATACGCAACTTCTCTTAAATTGTCAAGTTTTTATTGATATCAATTTTCAAAATATGACTTATAATTCACATAGTATTTCCCCTTTGGAAATAAGTGATGATAAAGATCTACAAAATAATCATCTGTCATACTCGCAATGTAATCGGTCACAATCCGGTTCGGCTCCTCTTCTGTATAGGGCCTGGACGTCTCATAATAGGACCTGGCCTCCTCCACGAATTCTATATGGTGTTTGAAGATCACCGAGTCTTCATCCCCCCTGATCAAATCCGCATATAGCTTTTCATAGACTTCCCGGAACATCGGAGCCACATTTTCAGAATAAATACGGTCCAATTTTTTGTTGAAATAAATCTGTTCATAGTTTTCTTTCTTGGCGATCTTCATGGCATCATAATACTTTGAATCCAGCATAATATAGTCTTTTCGGTAACTGTTTTCAACTATGTTTACAATCATGTTATTGATGATCTCCGCATTCTCTACTCCGATCTCCCCCTGAGTAAAAATATCACTGCTCTCAATAAGCTTTGCTTTCTTCGCGTCCTGCCGGTCCTTGCCCAGATAGGCAACCATATCGCATATCCTGACCACACATCCTTCCAGAGTCGACGGTATCAGAGTCTTAATATAGTCTTTGTTTTGACTGCTGTTTTCCATCTTCTCATAAAACTCTTCAAAAGTATCCATCCGGCAGGGGCGGTACTCCTGCTGTTCAAATTCTCCATTGTGACAGAGGATTCCATCCAATGTCTGCAGCGAAAGGTTGCGTTCAAACATCCCGTCAAGCACCCGCACGCTTTGAATATTGTGCTGGAAACAGCATCCTGTCTTCTCATGATAAAGCTCATCCAAATACCGCTCTCCCGCATGTCCGAACGGCGTGTGTCCGATGTCGTGTCCGAGAGCGATCGCCTCGATCAGGTCACAGTTTAAGCCGAGGAGCTTACCGATATTCCTTGCAATCCTTGAGACAAGCTGCACATGCAGAGATCTTCTGGATATATCGTCATTCAGAAAAAACGAAAATACCTGGGTCTTATCTGTATACCGGTTATAGTACGGAGAGTGGATGATCTTTTCCACATCCCGGACAAAAGCCGGTCTCCAGAGGCTGGCTTTATCCCTCTCCCGGTTTTTCCGGATCACCTGTTCATCCGTACATGCACAGGGGTTTTTCCAGCCCTCCTGCCGGTCCCTGATGATTTCCTTCTGCAGTTCTTTTGAAAGTTCATGATAATTAAGCATTTTCCTCTTCCTCCCTAAATCCCGAATCATGCCGCTGACTCAATTTATAAAACAGAAAAAGCCTACAATTATGATTGCAGACTTTGGTTTTGTGCCACGCCTAAACGCTGGCCCTGTTTTAGTTTTGTCTCACATCCGTCTTTCGTTCTTTCCAATAAACATTCATCAATGTCTACCTTATCGCCTCTGAAAAGCAGAACGATGGTGGAGCCTCCAAACTCAAAATATCCCTTTTCCATACCGCGGCGCATGATGCCTTCTTCGTGATGGTTTACGATCCGTCCTACCATCAGAGCCCCCACTTCCATCTGGACTGCATCGCCGAAATGCTCCGTCTTCATCATGGTAAATTCCCTGGCATTTTCTTTATAGACAGACACATAGTCATTGGCTGTCGGATTCACGGTGTGATATGCCCCTTTTATGAAATAATTCCTGCTCTTTATGCCGTTGTCAAAATAGCAGTACCTGTGGTAATCATCGACTGTAAGGCGTAGAATGACTGCGTAGCCGTTTTTGAAATGGTCAGCAATCTTTCTGCTCCTCAGCAATGACTCCACGGTATAGACCGTATCTTTCACACAAAATGACGTGTCTTCTGTTATGCGGTATGCGCTTGCTTTACAGTCGCACGGACTGAACAGGATGTGTTGATCTTCAGGAAGCGGCCGCTTTCCCGGCTTGATCCTTCTTGTAAAAAAATCATTATAAGACGTATAGATCCTGTCCTCATACTCTCTCATATCGATCTTATTTTTTCTGACAAACCGCTCGATCATACACTTTGAGCAGCCTGTACTCAGAAAAAGCCCTCCCAGTCTGGATACCCAGGGCTTTGTGAGAATCTTTAATTTTATCCGGCCGATGTAAGTTCCGTAAAGAAGCTTCAGGAATTTATCCTGAAAAGTCTCTTCCTCATAACAGCGGCCTTTTTGGTCCACATATTTCATTACCTGTCTCCTTTAAAGAAAATATATTCTGACGGCTATCAGGATGCCAATAATCACAAATGCGAACATGCACTTCTTTCCCGGCTTAAACACACTGAAATCAATCACAAACAGCAGAGAAATGATCAGTACTGCCAGCAGATATATGTAAGGAAACTGTGCTGTAAAAAACCTCTTCAGCTGATATACGATAGGCAGGATCAATGCTACCGATGTGACCGGAAGTCCCCGGTAATGTTTTCTTCTCTCGCTTGTCTCTGCCTGTCTCTGTTCTTCGGTAACATTAAAAAATGCCAGCCGGATCACCGCTCCTAAAATATACATCATATATATGATTTTTGCATACCAGGCGTCCATCCCCATGGAATAACCTATGACGACAGGAAACGCTCCAAAACAGATCAAATCACAGAGGGAATCAATCTCAATTCCAAATTTCTTTGCGTCATCGGAGCGTTTGATCATTTTTGCGACGGTTCCGTCATACATATCTGTAAATCCGGAGATCATCAGACAAATCATTGCTATTTTAAAGTTTCCGTTAAATGCCGCTGACATACCGAACACAGCACTGACGACGCCTGCATATGTCAGTATCACTGATACATTATAAAATCCTATCATAACTAAACCTCTATTCCTTACGCTTTATTGTCACATGAGCCACAAAAGTCAAGAATGCGCTGATCAGCACCAGAGCATAATAACTGATTCCCCGGCTCAGCAGCATTGCCGGATACAGCAAACTGCTCCTGAATATCTTTTGGAAAATACTTAAAAACAAGCCTTCACTGATTCCCATTCCCCCCGGAAGCGGAAGCATATCAACCGAGATAGATATGACACACTGAAGTGCTACAATATCAACAAATCCAAGTGCAGAGAGTCCCAATGCCTTATAGACAAGATATGTGATGGAAAAATGCAGAATTCTCTGTACTAATGTCACCAAAAACATCTCAAAAATCATCAGTTTATATTCTTTAATGACCGCAGCTGTCTTATGGTAGTCCTGCATCCAGTCCTCGATTTTGCGGATTCGCTCTTCTTTCTTTTTAAGGATATGAATCCTTTCCAGCATCCGTATCATTGCCAGAAGCACCCTGGACGCAAGCGTTGGTTCAAATACCAGCATCAGCATCAGTGCGACGCAGAAAACATTCAGTCCGATCCCGAGATAAAAGAAAAATGCTACCTGATATATATAGTCTGTAATCAGGCTGTGCCGGAAAACAAAGATCGCTGCTCCCAGGAATACCAATACAAACTTATATAAAATTGTAACAATCATCAAAACTACGGTTCCCACCGAAACGTCGATCTTATCCCGGTTCATATAGTAAAGCTGAGCCGGCTGTCCTCCGGTGGCCGACGGCGTAATGCAGCTGAAAAAAAATCCTACAAACGAATAAAGAATGCAGTGCCTTTTCGGCACGCGGTACCGGAGCACACGCAACATTCTGTATATGATAAAAGCTTCGCAGCATACAAACACGATGATCAGACCTAAGCCTGATATATAGTAAACAGGACTGACGCTTCTCATGACCTTTAAAAGTTCCGGCAGCTCTTTTCCACGAAAAATTGCATAAAATGTAAGCCCAAACAGTGCAAAAAAGAAGATGCCGTTGCCAATCCAGCGCTTCTTAATCTCCATAACCTACCTCTTTGTCGATTGCCCTCTCCAAATGTACTCCCCGGTTGATCTTTGTAAACATGCTCTGCAGCTTCAGATACCAGTCCGTCTTCTGTCCGACCAGATACATAGCCTCTGCCAGCAGTACCCCTGCAATAAGATCGATGATGTAATGCTGCTTCGTAACCTGCGTGGAAATACATACCAGAACTGCAAAAACACAGGAAAAACACTGGTACCAAACAGGAACTTTTTTCTGTCCTCGTATGCCTACAAAACAAAACCAGCTGACCAGACAATGAATGGATGGAAACAAATTTGCCGACGGATCAATCGTATAAACCAGATTCAGCATCTGATCCCAGATCCCGGTTCCGGTTATTTCGGGCCTTGCCAGAGTTGTCGGAACCATTACAAAGAAGATTCCGCAAATGATTCTTGAAAGAAAATCACCTACTAAGAACCGGTATAAATGCTCCTTCCCAATCCTTCCTATCATGATATAATTCACAGCCCAAAACAGATAGCAGATCAGATAGATACTCGTAAATCCCGGTATCAGAGGAACTGCACGGTCAAATGCCGTGGTAAAATCATAATGCTTTAAATCCCTGCACAGAATCTGTGTACCCGTATAAATCAGTGAATTAAAAGTGAAAGAACAGATCAGGGGGAGTACTGCATATTTGGGAATTATATTCCATAAATACCCATCCAATTTTTTCATGTTTCACTCCTTTACAAACAAAAACCATGTCATAATACATGACATGATTCTTGTCTTATTATAGCTTTCCATCGTCAAAATGTAAAGCCAAGCACATTTATTTAATACATTTGTAAGAAAATCAGGAGCTCTGCTTTTTCTTCTTTCTGTTAAATACCAGGTAGATACAAGGGATAAAGATTAATGTAAGCAAAGTTCCATAAATCAGTCCCCCGATCGTTACGATAGCCATCGGCTGTACCATCTCTGCCCCGGACCCAAGACCCAGTGCCATGGTAGTAAGACCCAGAATTGTCGTGATCGCCGTCATCAAAATCGGCCGGATTCTCATGGAACCGGCAGTTATGACAGCATCCATAAGCTCGTAACCTTTATATCTAAGCTGATTGATGGTATCCACCAGAACGATACCATTATTTACGATGATACCGGACAGCATTACGAAACCGATCATGGCAATGATACTCAGATCCTTGCCCGCCACAAACAGTCCGATCAGTCCTCCTGTAAATGCCAGAGGGATTGTAAACAGGATAATGAAAGGGGACTTGAGTGACTGGAACTGTGCCACCATGATCAGATACATAAATGCGATTGCCAGGATCAGCATCAATCCTACCTGCCCCGCCGTATCATTTATGGATTCCATCTCGCCAGCCATCTTATAGCTGTATCCTGCAGGCGCCTTGTATCCCTTCAGCGCTTTGCTCACATTCTGGCTGACGATACCGATATTGTACCCGTCTTCAAGCTCTGCGGTTACATTCAGTATTCTCTCCTGAGCTGATCTTGAGATCGTGGAGAGACTGTCGGTATCACTGAAGCTGGCCACTTTGGAAAGTGCCACTTCCTTGCTCTCTCCTTTCTTTGTTCCTGTGAGCTTCATTTTCTTTAGCTGTGCTCTTGTGATATTGTCCTTGGTATCATTGGACACTTTTACATCCCACTGTCTCTCATTCTGGCTGATCGTTGTCGCTGTGGAGCCCTCCTGAATCTTGGAATTGAGCTGCTGATAAACAGTCGCCACCGTGAGGCCGTATTTTGCGGCTTTTGCTTTATCAACTGTGACATGAATATCCGGAGTCGTCTCCTCCTGTCCGTCACTGACATTCTTTGTGCCTTTGACAGATTCCACCCTTTTTGCAATATCACTGGCTGTTTTACGGAGCGTTTTCATATCATTTCCTTTGACTTCAATGGCGATCCCGCTTCCCCCGAGGGCGCTCATATCCATGTTGGACTCCTGTACCTGGATCTCACAGTTGAATTTCTTTGTCTTTTTTATGATCTCTTTTTTTATCTCTTTATTCGTCTGCTTTTTTTCTTCTTTCAGCATGATATACATGCTGGCTGTATCCTGACTTGCCTTGCTTCCCGATGAAGTGCCTCCCATGCCTGATGAACTGCTTACCATGGCTCCGACACCATCTACATCAGGAATCTCACGAATTTTTTTCATGACCGTATCAGACATAGCCGCCGTATCACTCAGGCCTGATCCCTTCGGCATCTCAATGGTAAGGCTCATCTGTGAACTGTCCATAGACGGCATCAGGGAAGTTCCAATCTTTGTTGCCCCAATCACTGCTCCCACAAACACTGCGAGTGTCAGTACGATGGCGATCCATTTCCTTCTGAGCACCTTATCCATGACTCCGCGGTACAGAGACTGAAGTCCGTCAAACAGCTTGTTGTCCTTTTCCGTCACTTTGTGAAGCACTCCGGCGGACATCATCGGCACAAAAGTCACAGCAACGATCAGACTGGCAATCAGTGAATATCCGATCGTCAGTGCCATATCGGAAAACAGCTTCTTAGTAAGTCCTGATGTAAACACAATCGGCAGGAAGACGGAGATTGTTGTCAGCGTTGAAGCGGTAATTGCTCCGGCTACCCCTTTTGCTCCCTCGATCGCCGCCTCTTTGACCGGCACCCCTTCTTTTCTCAGCCGGTAAATATTCTCTATAACAACAATCGAGTTATCCACCAGCATACCGACTCCGAGCGCAAGGCCGGAAAGCGAAATAACATTTAAGGTGATACCGCTGAAGTACATCATGACCACGGCAAACACTACACTGATCGGGATTGAGCAGGCGATAACGGCAGTCGGTTTGATATCCTTTAGGAACACAAGCAGGATCAGCACTGCCAGAACTGCCCCCATTCCAAGGTTCTGCAAAACAGATCCAACAACCATATCTATGTAAATCCCCTGATCCATCAGATTTGTGTAATGCAGCCCGGGGTTCTCTTTTTTGAGCGTTTCCAACTTCTCAGAAACCCGCTTTGATACGTCTGCAGTAGAATAGTTGTTCTGTTTCTGAATGCTCAGCACTACCGCATCATTTCCGTTTACTCTGCAGTAGTTGTCCTTCTTATTGTTGACAACGGCAACATCTGCAACATCGCTCAGACGGATGGGCGCAAAGTTATCAATGCCCAGATCCATCAGCTCCATGTCTTCCAGATCTTCCTGACTGGTGACTTTATCCCCGACTCTGACCAGATATTGTGTGTTGTCTTCTGAAATATATCCCGCAGGCATTTCAAAATTCTGTGCGATCAGCATGGCTTTCACATTGTCCACAGTCAGTTTATCTTTTATGTCAGCCGCCGCTTTTGCCTGCTTTTTGCTGGCATCCAGCTGCTGCTGGCCCATAGCGATCTGAGATTCGCCCTGTGCGATGCCGATCTCCCCTGATGTCATCTGGCTGTTGGCATTGGCGGTCTGCGCGGTCACTGTCGTCAGATTGGCGTCAATCTGTTTTTTGCCCTCCTGGATCTGCTTTAATGCTTTCTGTAAAACTCCAATATTTTTATCCAGGGTCTTTATGGTACTGTCTGCTGTTTTCAGTTGCTTTTTAATCTCTGTGATCTGAGCCTGGAGCTGCGCCTTCTGCGCGGGATCAGTCACAGTTTTGAGCTGTGCCTCCAGTTGTTTGAGTCCTTCTTCCCCTGCCTGCTTTACAAGTTCCAAAGCTTTTTTCTGATTTTGAAGATTTGTCAGCGCACTTGTGACCTCTACTTCCTTCTGGACAAGGCTTAATTTCCCACTGTTTAAAGCCGTCTGTGCTTTCGCAAGGGTATCGTTGAGCTCTGTTCTCTTGGAATTCAGCTGTGCCTTGCTTCCGTCAAGCTTTGCTTTCGCCCGGTCCAGTTCATCCTGCGCCTCATCAAACTGGCCGTCCAAAGCCTTTTGAATCTTTTTATTCAATGATTTGATCTTGTCCTCGTTGATGATGACATTGATATTCTCTTCAAGCATTCCGGTCTCACCGACAGAGGCAACACCTTCCACGGCCTCCACACCCGGAGAAACTTTGTCTTTGATCAGCTTTGAGATCTCGGACATATCTTTGTTGTCCGAATCAATCGCAGTCACAAGCACCGGCATCATATCCGGATTCAATTTCATGATCGTAGGGTTGCCTACTTTATCAGGCCAGTATCCTTTGATCATATCCAGCTTTTCCCGCATGTCAAGAGCTGCCGAATCCATATTGGCATCGCCTTCAAACTCCATGTAGACAACGGACATATTCTCACTGGACGAAGATGCCACCTGTTTGATGTTGGATATGGTGGCCATGGCCTGCTCCACCGGTTTTGTCACCGTAGTCTCCACTTCTTCAGGAGAAGCCCCCTGATACGTGGTCATGACAAGAGCGTATGGAAGTTCCATACTCGGAAGCAAGTCCGTAGTCATTTTGGAAAAAGAGACAATGCCCAGAATGATTACCAGGATGACTCCCACAATGACCGTATATGGCTTGCGCACACTAAATTTTGAAAACATGATTTTTCCCCTTTTGAGTTTTTGTATTATAAGAATAATACAATGTTAGCATGATCGCTCAAAGGATTCAAGTTTTTTTGAATATTATTTTATATTCCCACGTAAAATAAAAAGAAAAAAGGAGATAAACTATAATATGAATGAAACATACCCATTTTCCCTCGAACCTCTTCCATACGATTATGATGCCCTGGAGCCGGTGATTGATGCTGAAACTCTCAGATTTCATCACGATAAACATCTTGCCACCTATGTAGAAAAATTGAATGCGGCAATCAAACCACACCAAGAACTGCATAACATGACGCTGGAACAGTTGCTTACAGAACCTGATAAAATTCCGGAAGAAGCAAAAACTCCTATTAAGAACAACGGCGGAGGAGTTTACAACCATCAAGTATATTTTAATGCTATGGAAAAGGATGAATTTACAACTCCCGAAGGGGAAATTAGAAAAGCCATAGAGAGGGATTTCGGATCTCTTGATGCCTTTATGAAAGAAATGACGGAAGCCGCACTTTCACAGTTTGGTTCCGGTTACGGATGGCTTGTAAATAACAATGGAAAACTAAAAGTGATTAATCTTCCGAATCAGGATGTACCGCTCAGTGATACTCTTTATCCTCTTCTTCCTGTTGATGTCTGGGAACATGCTTATTATCTCCAGTATCAAAATCGGCGTCCGGACTATGTAAATAACTGGTTCTCGCTTATTAACTGGGACTATGTAAATGAGCGGCTGGAAGACAGCAAAAAATGGTTTCAGGAACATAAATAGCCTAAACCATTCAGCAAAAAAAGGAACAATCCCTTGATATCGCAGGATTGTTCCTTTTTTATTTCATAGGAAAGGCCTACGTCCCTTCCTATGAAATAAAAACGCTCCGCGGGTTGTGCACAGATGCGTAAGGAAATCATTTGCCTTCGGCAAATTGCATCTGGCACGCAAAGTTGTCAAGCCCCTCAAAAAGTGAGGATTGGGAAGATGATGTGGTCTTGCCCACTTTGTCCTTTATCCTTATACGTCTACACTATAATTAGGTGCTTCTTTTGTGATATGGATGTCATGCGGATGGCTTTCTTTCAAGGATGCAGCCGTAATCTGTACAAACTCACCCTTTTCCTGCAGTTCTTCTACAGTTTTTGCCCCGCAGTATCCCATGCCGGAGCGGAGTCCGCCGAGTAACTGGAAAATGGTGTCTTCTGCAGTCCCTCTGTATGCCACACGGCCCTCGACACCTTCCGGAACCAATTTCTTAGCGTTTGTCTGGAAATAGCGGTCTTTGCTTCCGCATTCCATAGCTGCTAAAGATCCCATTCCGCGGTATACTTTATATTTTCTGCCCTGGTAGAGTTCAAACTCTCCGGGACTCTCATCACATCCGGCCATCATACTTCCGAGCATGCATGCACTGGCACCGGCTGCAATCGCTTTTGTAATATCTCCGGAAAACTTGATCCCGCCGTCTGCAATGATTGGAATTCCTGCTTTCTTTGCCTCTTCATATGCCCCCATGATCGCAGTAATCTGCGGAACACCAATTCCGGCAACCACACGTGTAGTACAGATAGAACCCGGTCCGATTCCCACTTTGACAGCGTCGGCCCCTGCCTCAATCAATGCTTTTGTGCCCTCTGCCGTAGCTACATTTCCTGCAATGACCTGCAGTTCAGGATATGCCTTTTTAACCATTCTGACTGCTTTTAATACGTTTGCAGAATGTCCATGGGCTGAGTCGACAACTACTACATCTACGTGAGCTTTTACCAACGCATCCACACGGTCCAAGATATCGGCTGTGATCCCCACTCCGGCACCACACAGCAGTCTGCCCTGTTCGTCTTTTGCAGCATGTGGATATTTAATCTGTTTTTCAATATCCTTAATGGTAATTAAGCCTTTTAAGTTAAAGTCTTTGTCCACGATCGGAAGCTTTTCTTTCCTTGCCTTCCCCAAAATCTGTTTTGCCTCTTCCAGGGTGATCCCTTCCTGCGCTGTGACAAGATTTTCTGATGTCATGGATTCTTTGATCTTCTTTGAAAAATCTGTTTCAAATTTTAAATCACGGTTTGTGATGATTCCGACCAGTTTGGTTCCCTCAGTAATCGGCACTCCTGATATGCGGTATTTTCCCATCAGGTCATCTGCGTCCTGGATCGTATGTTCAGGACTTAAAGAAAAAGGATCTGTAATGACACCGTTTTCTGAACGTTTTACCTTGTCCACTTCGTCTGCCTGCTGTGCAATGGTCATATTCTTATGAATGATACCGATACCGCCCTGCCTTGCCATTGCGATCGCCATACGGTGCTCTGTTACCGTATCCATGCTGGCACTCATCAAAGGAATATTTAATGAAATCTTGTCTGTCAGACGAGTCTCTGTCACCACTTCATTTGCGATTACTTCTGAATATCCCGGAACTAATAATACGTCGTCAAATGTGATTCCCTGGCCAATTATCTTTCCCATTTTTTCCTCGCTTTCTATGTCTTTCGTATTCTAATTTATAGTTTTATACTATAACAAATTCTAAATTCTTTGTCAACAAGCAAAGGATTATTGCCCTCAAACAATAATCCTTTGTACAATCGTCTAGTCTTCTTCAATTGTGATCTTTGATCCGACTTTTAACTTAGGCATTGGATTGGCCTCAACACAGATGCTTCCCGGAAGCCCTGCCTCAGCTGCCCCGCTGAATACTACTGTCAGATGTCCAAGAGTCTCTAAATTAGACTGGGCAATTTCTCCCACAGCGGTGATCTTAAACTCTGTATCGTCAATCACCAGTGTGTTTCCTTTGCTGATTGTCCCGTCTACTTGATTGACATCGATAAAATGGCAGAAATCTTTCAGTGTATCCGGAACATTCTCACCGAACAGCACAAACATCCCTTCATCATAAAAGGCATCAACCTGGTCTCCCAATTCATAGACAGACGTTTGAAAAATTGTTTTGCTCATATCCTGTCCTCCCGATTATCCTCTTAACTTTTTGTCAATGGCTGCCGCCGCTTTCTTTCCGGCACCCATGGCCAAAATGACAGTTGCCGCACCCGTGACAGTGTCTCCTCCTGCATAGACTCCGTCTTTGCTTGACTCCATCGTCTCTTCGTCAACAATGATACCGCCCCATTTCTGAACATCCAATCCTGGTGTTGTATGACGGATCAATGGGTTCGGACTCTGTCCAATCGCGATGACAACAGTATCTACATCAATATCGTAGTTAGATCCTTCAATCGGAACCGGAGATCTTCTTCCTGAGGCATCGGGTTCTCCTAATTCCTGTTTTACGATCTCCATCTTCTCTACCCATCCGTCCTCGTCTGCCTTAATGGCTACCGGATTATTTAAAAACTTAAATATAATTCCTTCTTCTTTTGCATGATGAAGTTCTTCCAGACGGGCAGGTGCTTCCTCTTCACTTCGTCTGTAAACAATATATACCTCATCTGCTCCGAGACGCTTAGCTGTTCTGGCAGCATCCATTGCCACGTTTCCTGCTCCCACGACTGCAACTTTCTTTCCGATCTTTACCGGAGTCGGGTACTCTGGGAATTCATAGCCCTTCATCAGATTTACACGGGTTAAAAATTCATTGGCAGAATAAACTCCAAGGTAGTTTTCCCCAGGAATATTTAAAAATCTTGGAAGGCCTGCTCCGCTGCCCACAAAGACAGCTTCATATCCGTCTTCCATCAGTTCATCGATGGTAACAGATCTTCCGACGATAACATTGGTCTCGATCTTCACGCCAAGATTCTCAACGGATTCTATTTCTTTCGCCACTAAGTCTTTTGGAAGACGGAATTCCGGAATTCCGTAGCTCAGTACTCCGCCTGGCTTGTGCAGTGCTTCAAATACTGTCACTTCATATCCTTTTTTGATCAGTTCCCCGGCACAGGTAATACCTGCTGGTCCGCATCCTACGACTGCGACTTTCTTTCCATTCTTTTCGATGTTGACTTCAGCCGGTTTTGCATTTGCCATGTGGTAGTCTGCAACAAACCGCTCCATACGCCCGATTCCAACAGGTTCACCCTTGATCCCACGGACACATTTTCCTTCACACTGATTTTCCTGAGGACATACGCGGCCGCAGATGGCAGGCAGGGCATTCTCACTTGTGATTACTTCATAAGCGCCTTCAAAGTCGCCTGCGGCTACTTTTTCGATAAATTCCGGAATCGGTACGTTGACCGGACATCCATTGACACACGGTTTATTCTTGCAGTTTAAGCAGCGGGTTGCTTCTTCCATAGCCATTTCTTTCGTATATCCCAAAGCAACTTCTTTAAAGTTCTTATTCCGAACATTCGGATCTTGTTCCGGCATTGCTACTTTATTTGGACTCATATTTGCCATGACTATTTACCCCTCCCAATCTTACACTCGTGTTCTTCTTCTCTGAACATTGTCTGACGTTTCATGCACTCATCAAAATCCACCTGGAATCCGTCAAAATCCGGTCCGTCCACACAGGCAAACTTCGTCTCTCCGCCTACTGTGACACGGCATCCGCCGCACATACCGGTTCCGTCAATCATGATCGGATTCAGGGATACCATGGTCGGAATATCATGCTGTTTTGTAATTTTTACAACGTTTTTCATCATGATCAACGGTCCGATCGCGATGACTTCGTCGTACTTCACGCCTTTTGCAATCTGATCTTCCAGAACATTCGTAACGAATCCTTTTGTTCCAAGGCTTCCGTCATCTGTGGCAATAAATACATTTTCACAGAACTCTTCAAATTTTTCCTTTAAGATAACAAATTCTGCACTCTTGCCTCCGATAATAACATCAACAGGGACTCCCATTTCGGCAAGTTTGCGAAGCTGAGGATAAAGAGGTGCTGCACCGACTCCTCCTGCCACACCTAAAACTCTCTCTCGTTTATGTAAGATGGACGGCTGTCCAAGAGGACCTACAAAATCGGCTACATAGTCTCCCTCTTTCTTCTTGCTTAATAATTCTGTGGAATATCCGACAACCTGATAAATGATCGTGACTGTTTCCTTTTCTCTGTCATAGTCTGCGATAGTCAAAGGAACTCTCTCACCTTTTTCATCAACACGGATAATAATGAACTGACCTGGTTCACACTTCCTTGCAACGAATGGTGCGTGAATTTCCATCAATTCAACCAAGTTATTAAGTGTCTCTTTTTTTACTATTTTATACACCAACTACACCTCTTTCTGCATCTTTTAATATCTTTTTTATTATATCGTGAAACTGTTCAATAGCAAAGCATTTTTTTGAAATTCTTAAAATACTCTTAACAAATGAAAAAACCTGCCTTGTTTCTGCACAGAAAAAAGAAGAAAGAACCGGCTCCTTCTCCTTAAAATATTTTGTTTAATTTTACACTGTGATTTGTGACTGTCTTTTTCAACAGATCGACATCGTTCTCCAGAACTTCCTGTCTTCTTATAACCATCTTGTATCTGGATGGGTCTTCCCGGTTTTCGAAGAGTACATTTAATTTGGTGCAGATTTCATTTTCCAGGATCATATGAATATCGGAAAATCCAGCTTCCATTTTCGTTTTAAGATCAGATACCTCTCCTTCCGTTCGCTCCAAACGGGATTCTATGGAATTTGTCTTCTCTGATATAAAATCTATTTTTTCTGACATAAGATTTGACTTTTCTGTGAGAATATCAGTGCACTGCAAGAGCAAACTGTTCTGTTCACGTAATCGTCTTGTTGTCTGGTCTAACTGATCAGTTTTCCCTTCCAGAGCGGAAGTTCTTTCATTTTTCTCTGTCTTTACCGTTAGCAGATCAACTTTTCCCTCTACACGTCCCATTCGTCCGTCAAAGGCTGTCATACTGGAATTCACCTGCTGCATCAGATTATACATGTCTTTTATCATTTGTTCTTCCGGCAATTTTTTCGCCTCCTTCTTACATATTTTAGGAATTGTAAATATTATACTTCTTTCTTTACTCTTTGTCTACCCTTTTGTACTGAAATGCATTTTTTATGTCATGAAAAAAAGAAGGCTGACGAGTTTATCAGCCTTCTCTTTGTTTCTGTATCTCTTTTACAATCAAACACCTTATGGAATCCGATTACATCATTCCCATTCCCGGAGCTCCTGCTCCAGCCGGCATTGCCGGTGCATCTTCTTTGATATTAGCAACAACAGATTCTGTTGTCAGTAAGGTAGATGCAACAGAGGTTGCATTCTGTAATGCACTTCTTGTTACCTTAGCCGGATCAATGATGCCTGCTTCAATCATATTTACATATTTTCCATTTAATGCGTCGAATCCGAATCCAACTTCCTGCTCTTCAACTTTATTGATGATAACAGAACCTTCCAGTCCTGCGTTTGCAGCAATGTGGAATAATGGAGCCTGGAGAGCTTTTAGGATAATATTTGCACCTGTCTTTTCATCGCCCTCTAATTCTTCTGCCATCTTTGCAACCTTCTTGGAAGCGTGGATATAAGCAGAACCGCCGCCGAAAATAATACCTTCTTCAACTGCTGCCTTTGTTGCTGCCAGGGCGTCTTCCAGACGAAGTTTACTTTCTTTCATCTCTGTCTCTGTCGCCGCACCTACACGGATAACTGCAACACCACCGGATAATTTTGCGAGTCTTTCCTGTAATTTTTCTTTATCAAATTCAGAAGTTGTCTCATCCAGCTGACCTTTGATCTGTCCGATTCTTGCCTGAATTGCATCCTTGGACCCTTCTCCGTCAACAATAACTGTGTTTTCTTTTTCAACTTTTACAGATTTTGCACGGCCTAACTGATCGATCGTTGTTTCTTTCAAGTCTAATCCGACTTCCTCAGAAATCACAGTTCCGCCTGTAAGGATTGCAATATCCTCTAACATCGCTTTTCTTCTGTCACCGTATCCAGGTGCTTTCACTGCACACACAGAGAATGTTCCGCGCAGTTTATTAACGATCAATGTTGTCAGCGCTTCGCCTTCAATATCTTCTGCGATGATCAGAAGTTTCTTTCCGCTCTGTACGATCTGCTCTAAGATTGGAAGGATATCCTGAATATTAGAAATCTTCTTATCTGTGATCAGGATATATGGGTCTTCTAATTCAGCGACCATTTTTTCCATGTCTGTTGAGAAGTAAGCAGATAAATATCCGCGGTCAAACTGCATACCTTCCACTAAATCTAATTCTGTCTTCATTGTTTTAGATTCTTCGATAGTGATGACACCGTCGTTAGACACCTTTTCCATAGCATCCGCAACTAATTCCCCGACTTCCTCATCACTGGCAGAAATTGCAGCAACTTTTGCGATCTGATCTTTGCCGTTTACTTTGCTGCTCATTTCAGCAATAGCTTCCACTGCCGCATCTGTTGCTTTTTTCATTCCTTTTCTTAATATAATCGGGTTTGCGCCTGCCGCAAGGTTTTTCATTCCTTCATTTACCATTGCCTGGGCTAAAACAGTCGCTGTTGTAGTACCATCACCTGCAACATCGTTTGTCTTTGTTGCAACTTCTTTTACGATCTGAGCACCCATGTTCTCGAATGCATCTTCTAATTCAATCTCTTTTGCGATTGTCACACCGTCATTTGTGATCAAAGGAATACCAAAAGACTTATCTAACACTACATTTCTTCCCTTTGGTCCGATGGTAACTCTGACTGTATCTGCTAACTGGTTCACGCCTGCTTCTAATGCTTTTCTTGCATCAATTCCGTATTTGATTTCTTTTGCCATGATTCGTCTCCTCCAAAAATCCTATTCTACAACTGCTAAAATATCGTTCTGTTTTACGATAATGTATTCATCATCTCCACATTTTACTTCAGTTCCCGCATATTTGGAATATATAACTTTCTGTCCCTTTTCTACTTCCATTTTTACTTCATCCGTTCCAGGTCCGACTGCGACAACTTCGGCTTCCTGCGGTTTTTCCTGAGATGCTGTTGTCAACACGATTCCGGATTTTGTTGTAGTCTCAGCTTCCAGCTGTTTCAGTACTACTCTGTCTCCTAATGGTTTTAAATTCATATCATTACCTCCTAAAATTCAGATGAAATTCTTTTGTCTTATTTACCTGATTATTGTTAGCACTCACTCTCATCGAGTGCTAATTACAAAATATAGTATAACACCCCTTCAAAAAAATGCAAGGGCTTTTTTGAAAATTTTTTTCACTTTTCCCCTTCCGGCCGATAGATATCTCCTAACTCCTTCCGGGCCTTTTTTGTGCACTCTCTCACGAAATCTGTCTTTGCCCTTGTATAGGCATCCCTGTCATGCTCATATTTTTTCTGAAGGCCGATCTTTAATTTCCCATATTCTTCTGCCGCTTCTCTGTGCCGTTTCAAATAATCCCGGAAATAAAGTTCATCCCAGTCTCCCGGATACCTTACATGGAGATGATAGACCCTCTTGGCAAATCCCTGTAAAGTATAACCTTTCATAAACATCATATGCGGAGGAGGATTCCCTGGTTTTTTCACATAGATATATCCTTCCTTCTCCAATCCCCGGATCAGCTGCTTCAGTTCGCAGTGTTCTTCAATCTCCAACAGGATATCAATAGTAGGCTTGGCCAAAAGTCCTTTCACAGCCGTGCTGCCGATATGGCTGATCCTCACCACCTGGTCCCGCCCGATCAAATGAAGCAGCAGCTTCTTCTCATTTTCATACATCTGCTTCCACTCTTCCTTATGGCCGCACAAAACGATGGGGAAAAGTTCCCACAGTTCTTCATTGGACATTTCCGTAAGGTTTTTCATCTTCTTCTCCTTCATTGTTCCCAAAATTAAAACAAAGTAGTCAAGCCCGCCTCATCTCCCCAACCCTCACCCGCGGAGCGTTTTTCATTTCTTGGGAAAGTTTGCAGAGCTTTCCTAAGAAATGAAAAGATAAGCCGTTGCAAAACAGCTTATCTTTCTTCTGCTCCTATTTAGGCTGATAAGAACTCTTCATAGAAACTATGCGGTTAAATACCATGTGGTCCTCTGAAGTATCTTTTGTATCCAGACAAAAATACCCCTGTCTGACAAACTGGAAGCTGTCTCCCGGAGCTGCCTCCTCAAGAGACGGCTCTACATAACAGTCCTTTAATATTTTCAGAGAATTTGGATTTAAATTGACAGATCCATCCTCGTTATACACGCCTTTTTCCTCGTCTACAATATTTTCATATAAACGGACTTCCGCCTTTTTGGCAAAAGGAGCAGCAACCCAATGGATGGTCCCCTTAACTTTTCGTCCGTCGGGGCTGTTGCCTCCTCTGGATGCAGGGTCATAGGTACAGTGTACCTCTGTGACATTTCCGTCCTCATCGGCCACATAGTCTGTGCAGGTCACAAAATATCCGTTCATCAGCCGCACTTCATTTCCGGGATACAGGCGGAAATACTTCTTAGGCCGCTCAATCTTAAAATCATCCCGCTCTATATACAACTCTCTGCAAAACGGCACCTTTCTCGTACCCATCTCTTCATTTTCCTGATTATTTTTTACTTCCATATATTCTACCTGATCTTCCGGGTAGTTTGTAATAACCAGCTTAATCGGATCCAGAACAGCTGATACCCTTGGCTTTTTCAGTTTCAGGTCATCTCTGATGCAGTACTCAAGCATGGCATAATCAACGGAGCTGTGACTCTTGGCCACACCAACCAGTTCCATAAACCTGCGGATGGATTCCGGCGTATATCCCCGGCGTCTCAATGCGGATAATGTAACAAGCCTGGGATCATCCCATCCATCCACGATTCCGTCATCTACTAACTTCTTAATATAACGCTTTCCCGTCACTACATTGGTCAGATAAAGTTTTGCAAACTCGATCTGCTTCGGCGGATGTAAGAACTCACACTCTTTTACCACCCAGTCATATAACGGCCTGTGATCCTCAAACTCCAGTGTACAGATGGAATGAGTCACGCCTTCAAAGGCGTCCTCCAGCGGATGTGCAAAATCATACATCGGATAAATGCACCAATCGTCACCTGTATTGTGATGCTCCATTCTGGCAATACGATAAAGGATCGGGTCTCTCATGTTCATATTACCGGAAGTCATATCAATCTTAGCCCTAAGCACCTTGCTGCCGTCTTCAAACTCTCCGTTTTTCATTGCACGGAATAATTCAAGATTCTCTTCCGGCATCCGGTCTCTGTACGGACTGTTTTTTCCCGGTTCCGTCAAAGTTCCCCTGTATTCCCGGATCTCCTCCGGTGTCAGATCGCACACATAGGCCTTCCCTTTCTTGATCAGGAACTCTGCACATTCATACATACGGTCAAAATAATCGGATGCAAAATAAATCGTCTGGTCATAATCTGCTCCGAGCCACTCCACATCCTCTTTGATCGAATCCACATACTCGGTTTTCTCCTTCGTCGGATTCGTATCGTCAAACCGGAAATGAAAATCTCCGCCGTACTCTTTGGCCAGTCCATAGTTTAAAAGGATTGATTTGGCATGTCCGATATGCAGATAGCCGTTTGGCTCCGGCGGGAACCTGGTAACAATTTTTTCGTATTTCCCTTCTTTCAGATCTTCTTCAATGATCTGTTCTATAAAATTTTTTGAGATCGCCTCTTCCATCGTGTCTCCATTCCTCCATACTTTTCGTTATTCTTTAATAATATAAGACATATTTTAAATACAATCAAGGGCTTCTCTTACATTTGCGACGCCCAAAAGCCGCATGTTTGTCCTGATTTTTAAGCTGTCAACATTTGCCTTGGGAAGGATGCAGGTTTTAAATCCAAGCTTTTCCGCCTCTTTGATCCTCTGGTCTCCCTGGGATACTCTCCGGATTTCGCCTACCAGCCCAACTTCCCCAAAGATGATCGTATCTTCCGGCAGAGGCATGTTTTTATAGCTGGATGCAATGGCCAGAATAATTCCAAGGTCAATAGCCGGTTCTCCCAGCCTCATGCCTCCGGCCAGGTTCACATAGGCATCACAGCCGCCCAGCTGGAGACCGACCCGTTTTTCCAAAACTGCCATGAGAAGATTGACTCTATTGTAGTCAATTCCCACCGCTGTTCTCCTCGGCATCTGAAAGCTCGTGGGAGAGATCAGTGCCTGGATCTCGATGAGAATCGGCCTGGTTCCCTCCAGGGAACATACTACCACAGAACCGGAGGCGTCCACAGGGCGTCCGTTCAGCATCATCTTGGACGGATTCTCCACCTCTGCCAGGCCATCTGCGCACATCTCGAACACTCCGATCTCATTTGTGGAGCCGAAGCGGTTCTTCACTCCCCTCAGAATCCGGTATGCCGCCTCTCTCTCCCCTTCAAAATAAAGGACCGTATCCACCATATGCTCCAGTGTCCTGGGCCCTGCCACGACACCTTCCTTTGTCACATGTCCAACAATGAAGACTGCGATATTTTCTTCTTTTGCGATCCTCATCATCTGAGCCGTCACTTCCCGGACCTGAGATACACTTCCCGCCGCGGCGGTCAGCTCTTCACTGAACATCGTCTGGATGGAGTCTATAACGACAAACTCCGGGTGGACTTTGCGGATTCCCTCGAGGATCTCCTCCAGGATCGTCTCACAAAACAGCAGAAGTTCATCCTCAAATGCCCCGATCCTCTCTGCCCGCATCTTGATCTGATGTGCGGACTCTTCCCCGGAAACATATAAAACTTTCCGCCTTGCATTTACTAAATTCCTGCATACCTGGAGCAGCAGGGTGGACTTTCCGATGCCCGGGTCCCCGCCAACTAAAGACAGAGAGCCGGTCACAATTCCTCCTCCGAGGACTCTGTCCAGCTCACCTATGCCTGTCGGAATACGCTCCTCACTCTTTATAGAAATTTCTGACATATTCATAGGAGAGGCAGAAGCCCGCCTGGGCTTTGCCCCTCCCTTTTTTGTCACTGATTGTTTTTCTTCTACAAAGGTATTCCACGATTTGCAGGCCGGACACTGTCCCAGCCACTTGGATGATTCATGTCCGCAATCACTGCAGAAAAAGACGGTTTTTGCCTTTGCCATATCAGTTCCTGCTCCTTACTGTTTCTTCACGCGGACCATGGCTGTCATGCCCGGATTCAGTTCCACACTCAGAATAAGTTTGCCTCCGAGATTGGCCTTCATGTTTCCAACATTTGTATTGTCTATATATACGCGGTACTCCTGTTCAGGCTCCACCTCGAGTGTTACCTGAACATCTTCTGATGCCTCGATCTCAAATGCCACTCCGTCTGTTGTTGCAGCAAAATTGTGGACTGCGGAGCCCGGTACAGATTCAAAGATCAGCTGTCCGTTTTTGTCCAGCTTCGTCATTGTCTTGAAGGTCTTAACTTTGTACATATCCCCTTCAAACTCGATCTTGTCCTTTTTGGCTTTCGTATCTAATGTGTAATCTCCGAAGCTTAATGTCCCATTTTCTTCGCTGCGAAACAACTCTGTTACCACTGACATGTTCTTATCCTCCTATTAAATCTGCATTTGTTATTTTATTATATAATATTTCCTACTTATTTACTAGCATCCTTTATCGAAAAAGTAAGGTTTTTGTCTTTTGCTCCAATCGTAAGCGCTGCTCCGTCCCGAAGCTCACCGCTTAAGATCTTATCTGCCAGAACGTCCTCGATCTCGCTCTGAATCACACGGCGCAGCGGTCTTGCACCGTACGTCTCACTGTACCCTTTGTCTGCCAGCAGTGAGACGGCATTCGGCGTGATCTTCACCGAGATCCGATGGTTTTTCATCAGCTGTTCCTTCACATTGTTCAAAAACAGTTTTGCAATCTCCCGGAGCTCATCTTTCGTCAGCATGGTAAATACGATCGTCCCGTCTATCCTGTTCAGGAATTCGGGCTTGAAAATCTGCCGCACCTCCTCCATCACACCCTGGGTCATCTTCTCGTGATTCTTTTCCTTATCGGAAGTCCTCACAAACCCAAGCTGTTTCGGAGAAATGATCCTGGACGCGCCCGCGTTGGAAGTCATAATAAGCACTGTGTTTTTGAAATCGACCTTTCTTCCGTTGGAGTCCGTGATGTGTCCGTCATCCAGCACCTGGAGCAGGATATTAAATACATCCGGATGCGCTTTTTCTATCTCATCCAGCAGGATAACGGAGTATGGATGCCTTCTGACCTGCTCGCTCAGCTGCCCGCCTTCTCCGAACCCGACATATCCGGGAGGCGATCCGATGATCTTTGATACGCTGTGCTTTTCCATGTATTCGGACATGTCTACGCGGATCAGGTCCTCTTCCCTTCCGAACATGGCTTTTGCAAGACTCTTGGAAAGCTCCGTTTTCCCCACACCGGTAGGTCCTAAAAACAAAAAGGAACCGATGGGGCGCTTTGGATCTTTCAGTCCGACCCTGCTGCGCTTTATGGCTCTGGACACAGCTTCCACTGCCTTATCCTGTCCTATCACCTGTTTGTGAAGAGTTTTTTCCAGATTTCTAAGTCTCTCCATCTCTCCCTGTTTCAGCTGGCTCACTGGAATCTTGGTCCAGAGGGAAATGATCTCCTCCACATCTTCCATCTCAATGGAAGGTATTTTCTTTTGCTGGTTTTCCATCCTGCGGTACTTCTTTTCAAGACTTTTGCCGAGCTCCTCTTTTTTGATCTTCAGTTCTCTGGCTTTTTCAATCTGCCCGCTGCTGATGTAAGCTTCCATTTCTTTTACAATCTGCTTTTGCTGCTCCTGTTCCTCTTTCATATCCGCCGGCACTTTCAAAGACTTCATCCGCTTTTTGGCACAGGCCTCATCCAGGACGTCGATCGCTTTGTCAGGCAGAAACCGGTCATTGACATACCGGCAGGAAAGATCCACCGCATAGGAAGTCACCTCTTCCGGAATCAGAACTCTGTGGTGAGATTCAAACTTATATTTGAGCCCTTCAAGGATCTTGACTGCTTCTTTTGCCGAAGGCTCCTCCACCAAAATAGACTGAAACCTTCGCACAAGTGCTGCATCCTTCTCAAAGTACTTGGTATATTCTTCACTGGTCGTGGCCCCGATCAGCTGAAAGTCTCCCCGGGCAAGGGAGGGCTTCAGTATGTTGGATGCGTCCATGGCTCCCTCAGAACCTCCTGCCCCGATCATCGTGTGGATCTCATCAATAAAGAGGATCACCGAAGGATCTTCCGTCACCTCAGAAATAATCTGTTTCATCCTCTCCTCAAACTCCCCACGGTACTTGGTCCCTGCGATCACTCTCGTCAAATCGAGGGAGAGCAGTCTCTTATCCTTCAGGTTGAGCGGCACGTTCCCCTGCACGACCCTCGCAGCCAGTCCCTCCACGATAGCGGTCTTTCCCACACCCGGATCTCCGATCAGACAAGGATTATTTTTGGACCTCCTGCACAATACCTGCATCAACCGCTCCATCTCTTCTTCTCTTCCGATCATTGGATCCAGTTCATCGTCTTTTGCCTTCTGGGTCAGATCCGTGCTGAACTTTTCTAAAATACTTTCTCCGGCTCCGTCTTCCGCAAAATAATCATCCGGCGAACTGTTGGAAAATTCATTCTTGGCAGATTTATAATCGATTCCCATGGTTACCAATATATCAATAAATATGGCGTCCACCGGAATTTTCTGCTGTACCAGTAACTGGACCGCCTCATTTTCGCCGTCCTTCAAAACCGCCAGCAGCACATGCTCTGTGCCGAGCACATCACTTCCGTACTTGACTGCCATCTGGGCGGCAAGGCTTAAAATCTCCTCTGCTCTGGGGGTAAAAGTGTTTACCTTTGTACGCCTCTTTTTTTCTGCGGTACGCGCCTTGAAAGCTTCTGAAAAGATCTCCTCAGACACCCCGTGCATCTTCAGTATCTCACAGGCCAGGGACCCCTTCATTTTAAACAGTCCCAGCAGAAGAGACAAAGTTTCTATATGTTCCGCTCCAAGCCTTGCGGATATCTTCCCCGCCTCCTCCAATGCATGGCTTAAATATCTGGTAAGTGGTAATTTTCTCATTCTGTCCTCCTAATTTCTGTCAAGCTGCCCATATACGTGGTCGATCAGCTGATATAATTCTTCTCGCGTCACACCCTTGCAGATGGCCTGAGCCACCAAAATCTGAAGGCTGTTTTCCAATTCCTCCAACTGTTTTGCCTTTTCATTGGCATCCACGCTTACGACTGCGCCTTTCCTCCGGTCCAGCTTCAAATAGCCTTCTTCTCTTAATATAGCATATGCTTTATTTACCGTATGCATGTTTACACCTAAGATTTGTGCCAGCTGGCGCACCGACGGCAGGGACTCGCCATCCTGGATGTCGGAACACGCAATCCCGACGATGATCTGGTTTCTCAATTGAATATAAATGGCCTGATCGCTGTTAAAATCTACTTCAAGCAGCATTTTCATCCCTTCCTTCTTTCATATCTTTTGTTATACTTAGACTATAATAAATAGCACGGAATGTCAATGTAAAAAAATAGAGAAGCAGGACAAAGAATCTCTACTCTGTCCTGCTTCCCAGACATAAATCATTACGCCTCGTCGATGGCCTTTCCTATGTCATTTCTCTTGTATTTATTTTCAAAATCGATCCATTCCGTAGCCTTATATGCATTGCTGCGGGCACCTTTCAGGTCATCACCCTTTGCCACAACACCAAGAACCCGGCCGCCGTTGGTCACGATCTTGTCTCCGTCAAACTTTGTCCCTGCATGGAACACATAGTATCCATCCTGGCCTTTAAACTTATCGAGTCCCCTGATCTCAAAACCTTTCTCATACTTTTCCGGATATCCGTCAGATGCAAGCACCACACAGACTGCAGCATTCTCTTCAAATTCCAGAGTAACATCGGAAAGTTTTCCGTCAATACAGGCTTCCATCACTTCAATCATGTCATTTTTCATCCGGGGCAGGACCACCTGCGCCTCCGGATCTCCGAATCTGGCGTTATATTCCAGTACCTTCGGTCCGTCTTCTGTAAGCATCAGCCCTGTGAACAAAATTCCTGTGAACGGACGTCCTTCAGAAGCCATGGCATCCATCGTCGGCTGGTATATATACTTTTCACAGAATTCTTCCACTTCTTTTGTGTAGAATGGACTCGGAGAAAAGGTCCCCATACCTCCGGTATTGAGTCCTTGGTCTCCGTCTTTGGCACGCTTGTGATCCTGTGCGGAAGTCATGCATCGGATTGTCTTTCCGTCGCAGAAAGCCAGTACGGAAACTTCCCTGCCGGTCATAAACTCTTCGATGACGATCTCATTGCCGGCATCCCCGAACTGTTTGTCTAACATTAAAGTCTTAACGCCTGCCTTTGCTTCCTCCAGAGTTTCACAGATCAAAACTCCCTTGCCCAGTGCCAGCCCGTCTGCTTTGAGCACGATTGGCATTTTGACCGTTTCAAGATAAGTCATCGCCTGTTCAGGATCTGTAAAATTCTCATAAGACGCCGTCGGAATCTTGTATTTTTTCATCAAGTCTTTAGAAAATGCCTTGGAGCCTTCAATGATCGCCGCATTTTTGCGCGGTCCGAACACTCTGAGTCCTTCAGCCTCAAAAGCGTCTACAACACCTCCCACCAGCGGATCATCCATTCCAATGATGGTCAGGCCGATCTCTTTTTCCTTTGCAAAAGCCACCAGTTTGTCAAACTCCATGGCTCCAATATCCACACACTCTGCAAATTCTGCGATTCCTGCGTTCCCCGGAGCACAGTAAATCTTATCTGCGTTCGGACTTTTTGCCGCTGCCCAGGCAATGGCATGTTCCCTTCCTCCGCTGCCAACAATCAGTATATCCATCTTTCTATCCTTTCTTTTATTTCTCGATCTTTACGTGTCCTTCTGAAACTGAAACTTTACCTTTGGCGATCAGATTGATCACTTCAGGAAGAATCACCCACTCTGCCTGTTCCATGATCCGTCTCTGAAGAGTTTCGGGTGTATCATCTTCCCTGACCTCCACAGCTTTCTGCATAATGATCGGACCGGTATCCGTTCCCTCATCCACAAAATGAACAGTAGCACCTGAAATCCTGACTCCTCTTTTCAGAGCCTGTTCATGGACTTTTAGTCCATAGCAGCCCTTCCCGCAGAAAGACGGGATCAGGGACGGATGAATATTGATCATCCGATTTTCAAACTCATGAATGATCTTATCAGGTATTACTACAAGGCATCCTGCCAGCACTACCAGATCAATCTCCCTGCCGGCCAATTCCTGATAAAGTGCCTCATTAAACAATTCTCTGCTCTCAAAATCCTTCGGCGACAGTCCCACCGCTTCGATTCCATGATTTGCGGCGCGCTCCAATGCATAGGCATTTTTATTGTTGCTGATCACCACATCGATCCTTGCGTTGGAAATACGCCCTTCTTCTATAGCATCGATGACAGCCTGCAGATTCGTGCCGCCTCCGGATACTAATACCGCAACCTTTAACATACCGTCACACCTTTTTCGCCGGCTTTGATCTCACCTACTACAAATGCTGTTTCTCCGGCACGTTCCAGGGCTTCCAGCGTATCGTTCACACTCTTTTCATCCACGGCCACCATCATGCCGATTCCCATATTGTATGTATTATACATCATCTTTTCGTCGATATCACCGGTTTTTGCAAGCAGCTTAAAGATAGCAGGCACTTCATATGCATCCTTGTGAACGACCGCATGTGCCCCCTCTGGAAGCATTCTCGGAATATTTTCATAAAAACCACCTCCGGTAATATGGCTGCAGCCTTTGATCTCCACATCCGCTTCTTTAATCGCCTTCAAGGCTTTCACATAAATCTTCGTAGGCGCCAGGAGCGCTTCTCCAAGAGTCGTTCCCAATTCTTCATAAAAAGTTTCCAGAGATTCTTTTGACATATCGAATACCTTGCGCACCAGAGAATATCCGTTGCTGTGGATTCCTGAAGATGCGATGCCGATCAGCACGTCTCCTTCTTTGATCTCTTTTCCCGTAATCAGGTCCTTTTCGTCTACGATTCCCACGGCAAAGCCGGCTAAGTCATATTCGTCCTCCGGATAAAATCCCGGCATTTCGGCAGTTTCTCCGCCGATCAGAGCCGCATCAGACTGCTTGCATCCTTCTGCCACTCCGCTTACGATGGTGGCGATCTTTTCAGGAAAGTTTTTTCCGCATGCAATATAGTCCAAAAAGTACAAAGGCTCTCCACCCGCACATGCGATATCATTGACGCACATCGCCACACAGTCAATACCGATAGTATCATGCTTATCCATAATAAAAGCAAGCTTTAACTTTGTCCCAACTCCGTCGGTACCGGATACAAGAGTCGGATTTTCCATATCTTTAAACTTCTTTAATGAAAAAGCCCCGGAAAACCCTCCGATGTTTGTCAAAACTTCCTCTCTCATTGTGGCCTGCACGTGCTTTTTCATGAGTTCTACGGACTGGTAACCTGCTTCAATATCCACTCCTGCCTTTTTGTAATCCATGTTTTTCCTCCTAAAAATGTATCTTTTTCTATTTAGACCCCGCCCACAGGGAGAGTCTCCTTTATTCTCCGAAATAACAGTCAATGCCGTCTGCAATTCCTTTCGCCATCTTTTTCTGAAAAGAACTCTTCTGCATCTTTTTATCTTCTTTTTTATTCGTCATAAATCCCATTTCGATTAGTGTCACCGGAACTTTACTCCAGTTTGTGCCCGTCAGATCATTCCTCCCTGAAAGGCCTCTGTTCTTGATACCGGTAGTCTTGCAATATTTTTTCAGCACATCCCTGGACAGCTTTTTGCTGGGCTTGCTCAACTTCTTTACATAAGGATTCTTCTTTGTCGGAAATAAGGCCGAAGCACCGCGTACCCTCTTTCCCCCGGCATCTGCATGGAGACGGATACAGACATCGGCGCCGCTTTTATTCACCAGCAGCGCTCTTTTCTTATTACTGATGTTGACGTTCTGCTTTCTTCTTACCATGTAGACTTTATAGCCTCTTTTTTTAAGTTCCCATTTCAGTTTCTTGGCTACACTGAGCGTAAGCTTTGATTCCGGAACCTTTGTCGCCACTCCCTGTGTACCCGATGCCACTTTTGCTTTCTTCTTTCGGGAACCCGGTCCGATGGGCTCTTTCCTGGTGTCACCCTTTTTCTGATGTCCAGCGTCGATGGCCACCATAATCCGACGGTCCCCCGCCAAAGTATCCCGGTTTTGTATTGAAACTCCTGTAAGTCCAGCGCAAACAGCCGTACATAACAGTACGGCTGCAAGTCTTTTCTTATTCATAGTTCTTATATCCAACCTGGTTAAGCTTATCGGCCTTCTTTACGACAGATTCTTTCATGGTTGTCCTATAGTCTTTTAGTTTTTGAAGAAGACCGGCATCAGACGAAGCCAAAATCTGCGCTGCAAGGATTCCGGCATTCTGTCCTCCGTTGATGGCAACCGATGCAACCGGCACTCCGGACGGCATCTGAACAATAGAGTAAAGAGAATCCACTCCCCCAAGATCTGAGGTTTTCATCGGTATTCCGATCACCGGCATCGGGAACAGTGCTGCACACATACCCGGAAGATGGGCCGCTTTTCCTGCACCTGCGATGATCACTTTGACTCCGCGCTCCTCGGCTCCTTTTGCCCATTCAAAGAAAATATCCGGTTCCCTGTGAGCAGAAATGATGGTCATCTCAAAATCAATCCCCATCTCCTCTAAAAAATCTGCCGCCTTGCTCATGACAGGCATATCGGAATCGCTTCCCATAACAATCGCTACTCTTGCCATAATTCTGTCTCCTTTGTCATAATTCGATTTGTTTTCTTCTATTCTACCTACTGGATCCGGTCACGTCAATGGTTCGTTCAGGATTTCTGTGCCCGGGAGGACAAATTTTCCTCCCTGTATCAGGGCTGTTTCCCCGCCTCCCAGTCTGATCACACAGATGGAATCCAGTTCCTCATAGGGAATGGTAATGTCCGTATGACAGTTAAAATATTCTCCTTTTTCAGAAAGACAGTTGCTCTTTGCCACGATCTCTTTTCCGTCCGGATTGTGCAGCTCAGTTGCTTCGCTGTGACTGTAACAGGTGTCTCCCACTGCAAAATGTGGGCCCATTTTCTCAACGATCAGGATCGGGAGCTGATACAAAATTCCAAACTTCTGTGCCATGGCATAGGCCGTAGTATTGGTTCCAACAGCAAACTCTCCCATGGGAAGAGTCTCTCTGTTATAGAGAAGATTCTGCTTTATAAATGCCTTATTTTCTTCTTCTGACTCGAAATTGCGGCAGGAATACTCTGTGATCATACCGTCTTTGAAAACCAGTCTCAGATCAATAAACTTTAGATCTCTTAAATAGACCTCACTTACATGGAGCACTCCGTTAGTCCCGTTTAATTTTGGGGAAGTAAACACCTCACCTACCGGAATGTTTACATCTGCCAGACAATTTTCAAAGTTTGTCTCCTTCTCAGGATCTTCCAGCTCTCGCAGGGCCACATACAGGTCTGTTTCGTTATCTTCTGCCCCCTTTATGTGGACTTCCACACCCTGGTCCAGGGCATCGATCAGATGCTGCTGGATCTTCTTATATTTTTCTTTGTCCAGCGTATTGACCTTAGCCACCTCCTCGAAAATTTCTTCGAAATTTTTCCCGATTTCCGGAAGCGGATATGCAATGATCGTAAAACTCCGCTCCTCCGGCTTCATATACTCGTTGGCTATCTTGCTGGACTCATTTTGGTACTCTACAGAAAGCTTTTCCTGTTTCTCGGAAAGGCGCAGTCCGGTCTCTTTATTCTCCGGTGTAAACGGCAGCTCACCGAACGTCTCCATACATGCGGGACCGGCAAATAAAGCAGCTTCCTCCTTCAACTTTTCATATGCGTTCCGGTAACTTTCCAGCTTGTGACTCATAAAAGCTTTGTTAAAAAAAAGTGCCTGGTCAAATCTGTGGTCATACTCAAACTGCGGATTCGGGCTCGTGGAAATGTATCCCACCTTCGACATCCCCCTTGTGATCACGCCTGCAGTTCCCCGGTATAAAATTGGAGTAAGCCCGATCTCCTGAAACTGCAGCGCAGCCTCCCTGATGATCGGTTCAAATCCCAGGTGATAACGAATATTCACAGTTGCCTTTCTTGTCATGTCAATGTTGTTGATAATAAAACCATCATGGAATCCGTCCACAAACGTTTTCGCAATAGCTTTGATCCGTTCCTTCGGAAGACTGTTTAAAAAAGAAAGCATCTTTGTCTCATTTTCGGAAACGTACTCGCCGTACAGATAAAGCACGTCCGGATCTGACAGATCTGACTTCATCACAATGTCAGATGCCGAGGATACACTTGGATCCAGCTGTTCTCTGACTCGGCTTAAGCAGAGTTCCTGGCTGTAATCACGCATATGGTCGAAGATGACCTGCCTCGCCGTCTTTCTCTCCGGTTCTCCTTCCAGAAACAACTGATAAATCTCTAAAAACAGTTCATTCATGATCGTCAGTTCAAACAGCTGTCCTTCCACCGCATAAATGAAGCACCCCTGTATCTCTGCATACAAAAAACACAAGATATCCCCGAAGTCTTCTCCCAAAGCTTTGCGGGCATAGTCCGGATTTCCATAGCATTCATCATAATGGGACGGCAGAATTTGCCTATACCACTCTTTATTCCACACTTTCAGCAAAGAAAGCTGCTTGTCTTTTACTCCATATACTTCATCGGCAAATAAAAGCCTCTCCGCCATTTTTCTAAAATAATCCAAAAAAGGCTCTTTTACAGAGTCTTCCTGTAAAATAGCCCTGAGCCTTTCCTGATTTAGAAAATGGCGTTCCATCAATAATTCATCCACGTTATAAGCTCCTTTTAATATTTCCGTTTTCTATATTTTTCTCAAAAACATCCTGAATATACGTCCAGAGTACATCAGATCCCTGACTGGTATACTCATTTTTGCTCATAATCTGGTCAATGCAGACGTCATGTTCTCTCCATGCCCTTCCCTCTGTGGCATCATTTAAAAGAACCGGCTGAATCCGGTCCAGTGTATTCGCAAATTTGGACTCCGGAGTTTTGCGGTCCTCAAATTCCTGCCAAAGCTTAAACAGCTCTTCTGCCTGATCCCCGGGAAGAATATTGAAGATCCGTTCCGCTGCTTTCTGTTCCCTGGCCGCCTTTGTTCCGTTTCCTGCTTCATCATATAAATAAGTATCGCCTGCGTCGATTTCCACCAGGTCATGGATCAGGACCATCTTGATCACCTGAAGGACATCCACCGGTTCCTTTGCATATTCAGAGAGAAAAACAGCCATCAAAGCCAGATGCCATGAATGTTCCGCATCATTTTCTTTTCTCTCCCCATTCGTCAGATTCGTCTGGCGGATAATGTCTTTGAGCTTATCCACCTCTATGATAAACTCCATCTGTTTCTTAAGTCGTTCCATAACTCCCTCCTAAATCAATCCGATCAGAAACAAAGCAGCTGAAAACAAAAGCACAGCTCCGTTTGTAATACTTCCGACCACTTTCCAGACCCTGATGGACGCCGTATCGTGATAGCTGCGCACTGCCAGCATCATTCCAAAGACAGAGATGCCAAACAGCACCCACGCAGCTGCGCCGAGCAGTATTCCCCCGTTTCCGGCCGCCTGAAAGGAAGCTCCGACTAAAATAAGATAGCCGAAAATTCCTATGGCTCCGAGAATGCTGGAAACCGCTGACTCCCTGGATACAACATGATCCGATGGACGATAGGCCTGGCGTTTCTTTTTATTAACCCGCATGTTATTTCCTCCGGTAAATCGTGACGGCAATCTTGTAGATCATATAACCGATCAGTCCGCCAATCGTGTTTAACAGTAAGTCGTCCACATCAAAGACCCCAACCTTAAAAATATACTGGCAGCTCTCGATGATCAGACTGAATAAAAAAGATCCGGCAACAACTTTAATGAATCCCCTCTTTTTCTCCGTCATGACAGGGAGCAGAAATCCAAACGGACAGAATGCAAAAACATTTCCGACCAGATTTGTTATGAATGCCTCCGGGGTAAGCAGTGATCTGTACATCCAGAACCGTTTGATCTCTTTAAACAATTCCAGATTTACATGGGATGTGTCATACCCTGTCTCTCTGCCGTAACGCTCACTGAACAGCACAAAATAAAACATCACAATAAGATACAAATAAAATAAAATCCGGCAGCCAAACCTGGCTGCCCTTTTCTTTTTTCTTGTCACAAATAAACCCTTCTTTATTGAACGCCATACTTCTCATAGTATGCGTCAATAGCTGCCTTTAATGTATCGTCAATGATAACTTTTCCATTATAAGGTTTATTATACAGGTGTTCCACCACTTCCTGCATCGTTACAATGGCCGTAGTTTCCAGCCCGTAATTTTCACGGATTTCTTCCAGGGCGCTCTTTGTTCCCTGTCCCCGTTCCATCCGGTCCACAGAAACTACGAGTCCCAAAACATCCACATCGCCCTGGGCTTTCACGATCGGAAGTGTTTCCTGGATCGAGGTTCCGGCTGTGGTCACGTCTTCAATGATCACGACCTTATCTCCGTCCTCGATCGGACTTCCAAGCAGGATTCCTGTGTCCCCGTGGTCTTTTACTTCCTTGCGGTTTGCACAGTATTTGATATCTTTCCCATAGTTTTCAGAGATTGCAATGGCAGCGGCTACACTCAGCGGGATTCCTTTGTATGCCGGTCCGAACAGGACATCAAAGTCAAATCCGAATTTTGCTTCAATGGCCTTTGCATAATAAGTTCCGAGCTTCTTTAACTGGGCTCCGGTCCGGTAAAATCCCGTATTTACAAAGAACGGCGTGTTTCTTCCGCTTTTGGTCACAAAATCTCCGAATTTCAAAACATTGCAGTCGATCATAAATTCAATAAACTCTTTTTTATACTGTTCCATCATGTTCCTCCTTATGTTCAGCCTTCTGATATTCTCTGTAATAAAACCCGATCACATCTTTTCTTGTGACGATCCCGATAAACCGCTGTTCATCGTCGATGACCGGGACAAAATTCTGGTCTTTGATCACATCCACCAGGTCGTCCATATCTGTATTGACCGTCACCGGCCTGTTGTCCCTTCTGCGTTTCATATCTTTTAAAAAGATCAGTTCTGCTTTCTCAAGGTCAAATCCTGCGTCATCCATCATTGCCCAGAGCAGATCCCCCTCCGTCACAGTTCCCACATACCTGCCGTCGCCGGTCAATACGGGAACTGCCGAGTATCCATGGTATTTCATTTTCTCCAGCGCCTGTCTCAAAGTATAATCTTCCGGCAGATATGACACATCTTCCTTAGGCGTCAAAAAAAATAATATGTTCATGCTGGCCTCACTTCCGTCATCCTTTGCAGTTTACTTTACACATCCGATCAATTCCCGGATATCTTCTATGTTATGGCGTTCCATGTAAGACTTGATACCGTCAATGACTTTGACTGCCGCACAGGGGTCCGTAAAATTGGCTGTCCCCACGGCCACCGCAGTGGCTCCGGCCATAATGAATTCCAGGGCGTCTTCCGCGTTTAAAATTCCTCCCATACCGATCACCGGAATCTTCACCGTACTGCACACCTCGTATACCATGCGCACTGCCACCGGCTTGATCGCCGGCCCCGAGAGTCCTCCGGTTTTATTGGCCAGAAGGAAGTCTCTCTTTTCTATATCAATTTTCATTCCGGTCAGAGTATTGATCAGGGAAAGTGCATCACTCCCCGCTGCCTCCGCGGCTTTTGCCATTTCTTTGATATCCGTTACGTTAGGGCTCAGCTTCATGATAATCGGCTGACCTGCCTTTTCTTTCACTGCCTTCGTGATCTCATACAACGCTTTCGGGTCCTGTCCGAAAGCAATGCCGCCTTCTTTAACATTCGGGCAGGAGACATTGATCTCCAAAAGATCCACGGGCTGATCGGAAAGCCGTTCCACCACCTCAATATAATCTTCCACCGTTCTCCCGCAGACATTGACGATCACAGCAGCACCCGCTTTCTTTAAAAATGGCAGGTCCCTCTTTATCATCACATCAACGCCCGGATTCTGAAGTCCTACCGCATTGAGCATGCCCCCGTAAGTCTCAGCCACCCTGGGGGTCGGGTTTCCCTCCCAAGGCACATTGGCAACACCTTTTGTCGTCACCGCTCCAAGGCTGGACAGATCGACAAATTCACTGTATTCCTCCCCGGAACCGAAGGTCCCGGAACCTGTGGTCACTGGATTCTTTAAAGAAACTCCTGCGATCTCTACTCCCAAATTCATCAGAACTCTACCTCCTTTGCGTCAAATACAGGCCCGTCTTTGCAGACCCGTTTATTGTGGACATGGGTGTGACCGTCCACTTCTTTTGATTTACAGACGCAGGCCAGGCATGCTCCTATGCCGCATGCCATTCTCTCTTCCAGGGAAATCTGGGCTTCCAGCCCCATTTCCTCCGCATAAGCTTTCACGCCTTTCAACATAGGAGTCGGCCCGCATGCATAGATCACAGAACCTTCTCCCGCCTGTTCTCTCACGGCATCAATGACATTACCTTTTGTCCCCACGGAACCGTCTTCCGTAGAGACAAGGACCTCGCCGTATGCTTCAAATTCTTCTTTCAGGAACGTATCCTGATTCCTGTAACCGAGCACAATGGTCTTCTCACATTTCAGCTGTTTCGCAAGTTCCAGCATCGGAGGTATCCCGATGCCTCCTCCGATCAGAATTGCTTTCTCATTTTTCATGTTAAAGCCATTGCCGAGTGGTCCCAGCACGTTAAGCCTGGTCCCTGCTTCATAAGTGCTCAGAAGTTCCGTGCCTTTGCCTGCGATCCGGTAAACGATCCTGACCGTTTTGTGTTTTGCGTCAATGCCGCAGATACTGATTGGCCTCGGCAGCAGCTTGCTTCCGTCGTTGACGTAGACAGATACAAACTGTCCCGGCAAAGCCTCTTTGGCCATATCTCCGACGTTCAGTGTCATGTCAAAAATATCTGCGGAAAGCTTCTTCTGGCTGACGATCTCAGCCTTTATATTATGTTTTCCCATATGTCTCTCCTTATTTTACAAATGCCTTTTTCAGATCTTCTTTCATATCCAGCACAGCCTGTCTGGATGCATCCGCATAATTTTCGGCTCCGAATCCGGCGTACTGTTCCTGTTTGTACGCACAGATGATGCCTCTGGAGGAATTGATGACGGCTCCCAGTCCGTCCTCATTAAAGAACGGTTTGAGGTCCTCTGCTTTTCCTCCCTGCGCTCCGTATCCCGGAACCAGAATGTAGTTTTTCGGCATAATCTTTCTTAAGACCTCTCCCATTTTCGGATAGGTTGCCCCTACGACGGCCCCTACATAACTGTAACTGTCTCCCATATGGCTTTCACCCCACATGGCTACTTTCTCTGCCACCAGTTCATACAGAGGTTTTCCGTCCACCAGCTGGTCCTGGAACTCTCCGCTGGATGGGTTGGACGTCTTCACAAGAATAAACAATCCTTTTTTTTCTTCTTTGCACACATCAATAAACGGAAGAATCCCATCGCTTCCGAGGTATGGGTTCACCGTCAGAAAATCTTCATCGAACCCGCGGTATTTTTTGCTGCCCACCTGTACCGCTCCGGCATGTCCCACCGCATAGGCCGCTGATGTGGAGCCGATATCGCCCCGCTTAATATCGCCGATCACCACCAGTCCTTTTTCCTTTGCATATTCACATGTTCTATGAAATGCAGTGAGTCCTTCCACACCGAACTGCTCATACATAGCAATCTGAGGCTTTACTGCCGGGATCAGGTCGTATGTAGTGTCAATAATTCCTTTATTATACTGCCAGATTGCTTCCCCGGCACCCTTCAAAGTTTCTCCGAATTCGTCAAATGCTTTTTTCTTTATCTGGTCAGGCACATAATCAAGCATAGGGTCCAATCCTACCACGATCGGTGCATCCAGCTGTTTTAATTTTTTTACTAATTCATTGATCATGTCAATTCTCCTTTATTTTATGAAAATGGACGTAACACTTGCCGGAGATATTATCCAGCAAAACAGAAGGCGCCACTCTGTAAAAGTTTTTTATCACTATTGGAGGAGCGCATTTTAAAGCGCGACGGAAAGAGTGATAAAAAACTCATACTTAATTGAAATCATACCATAAAAAGAGAAAGAAAAAAAGAGACGATCCAAAAAGGACCGCCTCTTTTAGGCTAAAAAATAACTGCAATTTTTGTTCCCTTTCCCACTTCACTTTCCACTTCGATTTTGGCGCCGTGGTATTTCGCCCCGTGTTTTACGATAGAAAGCCCCAGGCCTGTGCCTTCTCTCTCACTGGAATGGCTTTTGTCTCCCCGGTAAAACCGTTCAAAAATACGATCCGCATCTTCCGGTGGAATGCCGATACCATCATCTTCTACGATCACTGTAGCCCGCCCTTCCATGGCAGCAGCGGTTACAGACACATGACCTCCCCGGTCGTTGTACTTGACTGCATTTTCTATGAGATTATATAACATTTCGTACAAGATCTGACGGACACCAGAGACTGTGCAAGGAGATCCAAGAACATGTAGATCAATCCCTGCCTCTGCTGCCTTCATAGACAGAGAATTTTTAATTTCCAAGGTCATCTGGTACAGATCGATCTCTTCTTTTTCCTGCACAATCTGATTTTCATCCAGCCTGGACAGTTTGATGATACCCTCTATCATGGAAATGAGCCTTCTGGCCTCTGTGTAGATCTTTTCCGAAAACCGGCCTACATCCTCCTGCTTTACGAGTCCGTCTTTCATAAGCTCCGCATATCCTGAAATCGTCGTCAGCGGAGTCTTCAGCTCATGAGATACATTTGCGGAAAATTCTTTTCTAAGTTCTTCTCTTTCTTCTTTTTCTGTCACATCGATCATCATCAGCACCACTCCTTTAACCGCGCCTGATACCGTTACCGGATTGGCCATAAGCAAGTATTTGCGCTCGCGGAATTCCATCACTTCCTCGGAAGGCTCTCCGCCCAAAGCCATCTCCACCGCTCTGCGGAATTCATGGCTGCGGTTGATTGACAATACATTCTGGTTGCTGCACTGGTCTTCATTGATGTCAAGGATCCTGAGGGCACTTGTGTTATAAGAGAGCACCACAGATTTATCGTTGAGGATCAGAAAGCCTTCGCTCATATTTTCTGTAATCGTCGTAAACTCGATCTGCTTTTCCTTGATCTCTCTGATCTTTTCTTTTATGGCCTCATTCTGCCGGTGAATCCTCACCAGCAGAGGCGACAGCTCGTCATAGGTGTTCTCATCTTCCGGATGCTCCAGGTTGATCCGGTTGATCGGTTCGATAATCCTTCCGGTGAGGAGTCTTGAAAGAGCCAGCGCCAAAACAAAGACCACTGCCATCATTAAAATCAGGACAGGCAGTACTCCCTCCACCTGGTTAAAAATAGTCTGAGTCTCCCGGCTGAGCCGTAAGACACTGCCGTCCGAAAGCTTCACAGCATAATAATACGTTTGTTTTTTGAGCGTCTTAGAGATCCTTGTACTCTCCCCGGCCCCGTTTTTTACCGCTTCTTTGAACTCTTTTCTATTTCTGTGATTACTCATAGACTTTTCTTTTCCCGTACTGTCATACAGGACCTTCCCGTCTGAAGCGATCAGCGTGATCCTGCTGATCGTGATATCTTTGTATGCATCCAGACTCTGGTTCTCGTGCTGGTTCAGGGACTCTGCCATATATCCGGCCTCGTTCTGAATCCCCTCTTTTACCTGGGACATATATCTTCCGTAAGCAACCGCAGATAAAAATACCGTAGTGCACACCACCGTGATCAGGGCGATATAACTCATATTCAGAAAAATCTTACGCTTCATTCACTGCCTCCAATGCGGTAACCGATCCCTCTCACAGTCTCAATCATAGCGCCGCAGTTTCCCAGCTTCTGGCGCAGGGTACGGATATGGACATCCACCGTCCGTGTCTCGCCGTCAAAATCATATCCCCAAATATTTGTGAGAAGCTGGTCTCTGGTGAGCACATTGCCTTTGCTCTCCATGAGCATACAGAGCAGGCGGAACTCTTTGTAGGTCAGTTCCACCTTTTCGCCGTCTGCCAGGACCTTATGCTTTCCCACATGGATATAGAGATTTCCTGCCGAGAGTTCTTCCGTCGGCTCCTCTTTTTTTACCCGCCTTAAAACCGCTTTGATCCGGGATACCAGTTCCATCATACCGAAAGGTTTTGTAATATAATCATCCGCTCCGCTGTCTAAGCCCAGCACCTTGTCATACTCGGCGCCCTTCGCCGTCATCATGATCACCGGGATATTCTTTGTCTCAGGATTGTTCCTGATCTTCCTTAAAATACTGATACCGTCTTCACCCGGGAGCATAATGTCCAGAAGCACCAGTTCAGGAATCCTTCCGGCTGAAAGGTCCTTAAAAAAACTGATGCCGCTTTCATATCCCCCCGCATCAAATCCTGTACTCTGAAGAGTGTAGATGACAAGTTCCCGTATGTTTGCATCGTCCTCGACAATATAAATCACAGACTTCCTCCTTTATACTCCCCGGTAATAGAGAATTCCACCCATTCGGCGATATTGCTGGCGTGATCGCCGATCCGTTCAAAATACTTGGCGATCATGACAATCGCTACACAGGCCTCTCCTTTTTCCGGGTCCTCATGGATCAAAGAGATCACTTCTTTTTTTACTTTGGAAAACAGAGCGTCCACCTCGTCGTCTGCTTTGATCACCTCATTCGCGGCATCCAGATCTTTCTTTACAAAAGAATCCACAGCTTTTGTCACCATAGCGATCGTGCTTGCAGCCATCATCAGCACGTGGGTGTGGTTATTCATCACAGTCACCACATCACTCTTTTTTACGATGCCCGCGATGTCCACGGCCTGGTCCCCGATCCGTTCCATATCCGAAACCATTTTGAGTGCCGCAGAGATCACCCTCAAATCCCCGGCCACCGGCTGCTGCTGGAGCAGAAGCTTCATACATCGTCTCTCTATGTCCCGCTCTTTCTGATTGATCTCTTCTTCCAGATCATCGATCCTTAAAATCATCTCTTTGCTCTTTATATCTACCAGTTTCCCTGCCAGATGAATCATATCCTCACAGAGGGCACCCATCTCGATCATTTCAATATTCAGCTGTTCAAGCTGTCTGTCAAACCGATTTCTCATATCAACCAAACCTTCCTGTAATATAGTCTTCTGTTCTTTGATCTTTCGGCATGGAAAACAGTTTATCGGACTTTCCATACTCTACGACTTCCCCTAAAAGGAAAAATGCGGTCTTATCGGAAATACGGACGGCCTGCTGCATATTATGGGTCACCATAATGATAGTATACTTGGATTTCAGCTCTGCCGCAAGGTCCTCGATCTTTGAGGTAGAAATCGGGTCCAGCGCAGACGTCGGCTCATCCATCAAGAGTACTTCCGGCTCCACTGCCAGAGCCCTGGCGATGCAGAGTCTCTGCTGCTGGCCTCCCGAAAGGCCCATGGCACTTTTTTTCAGACGGTCCTTCAGTTCATCCCAGATTGCCGCGTTTCTCAGAGATTTCTCCACGATCTCATCCAGCTGCGCTTTGTTCCTGACTCCATGGGTCCTCGGCCCATAGGCTACATTGTCATAGACACTCATAGGAAACGGATTCGGCTTCTGAAACACCATGCCTACCCGTTTTCTGAGCAGATTAATGTCCATATCTCCATAAATATCTTCTCCGTCCAGAGTGACTTTTCCTGTGATCTTACATCCCTCCACCAGGTCATTCATACGGTTTAAAGATTTTAAAAGTGTAGATTTTCCACAGCCGGACGGACCGATAAATGCCGTGATCTCATTCGGGGAAATATCCAGATCAATCGCTTTGAGTGCTTTAAAATCCCCGTAATATAAATCCAGATTCTGTACTTTAATTTTAGATTCCATGTTCTATCCTTTCGTTATCCGCTTGGCAATAAATGTCGACACCGCGTTGATGATGATCACTACGACCAGCAGGACCACCGCCGTGGCATAAGACTGATTAATATGCAGACCTTCGCTGGAGAGGGCATACATATGGACCGACAATGTTCTCCCGGAACCCATTACGTTGGATGGGATCTCCGCCACTGTTCCGGCCGTATACATCAGTGCCGCCGTCTCTCCCACGATTCTTCCCACTGCCAATATTACTCCCGACAAAATGCCTGGCACTGCAGACGGAAGCACGATCTGAAAGACAGTCCTCAATTTCCCCGCTCCAAGCCCGAAGCTTCCTTCCCTGAAAGAATCCGGGACAGATTTTAATGCCTCCTCGCTGGTTCTCATCACAGACGGCAGAATCATAATCGCCAGTGTTGCAGCTCCCGATAAAATGGACAGTCCCCATTTTAATGTGGTCACAAAGAACAGCATACCAAACAGTCCATATACAATGGATGGAATTCCTGAAAGAGTTTCCGCAGTAATCCTGACGATCCCCACAAGCCGGTTTCCTTTTTTAGCATATTCCACAAGATAGACTGCAGAAAAGATTCCCAGCGGCACTGCAAATAAAAGTGCAAGCGCTGTCATGCTGACCGTGTTGACCATAGCCGGAAAAAGCGATACATTGGTGGATGTATATTTTAAAGAAAACAGATCTTTTGTAAGATACGGAACCCCGTGTACCAGAATATATCCGATCAGATAGATCAAAATTCCCGCCGTAAAGACCGTGGATATCAACACGAGCAGATACAGAAGCAGAGAGAGCGGAGTTCTTTTGTATGAAGAAAATCTCTGTTTCGTTGTGACCTTGTTAACCTGTTTTATGTAGTTTAATGGCTTTGCCGTCATCGCCTCCATCAGAATTCCTCCTTATGTTTTAATGCGGAAAAAGAAAGGTTGATCAGCAGGATAAAAACAAACAGCACCACAGCCGTGGCGATCAGCGCTTCCCTGTGCAGATCCGTGGCATAACCCATTTCCAAAACGATATTCGCCGTCAGTGTCCTGACTCCCTTATAAAGTTCCATCGGCATCCTGGCCTGGTTTCCCGCAACCATGACAACCGCCATGGTCTCTCCTATGGCTCTTCCGATCCCTAACACGACACCTGCCAGAATACCGGATTTAGCCGCCGGCAGCACTGTAAAAAACACACTTCTCTCGTGACTCGCCCCCAGGGCCAGTGAACCTTCGTAATAGCTGTCCGGCACTGCACGGATGGCACTCTCAGAAACACCGATAATCGTCGGCAGAATCATGATCCCTAAAAGCAGTGACGCCGTAAGAATACTGTTTCCGTTGCCACCGAAAATATTTCTGACCATCGGTACCAAAACGACCATACCGAAGAAACCATAGACCACAGATGGAATACCTGCTAAAAGATCCACTGCCGGCTTTAATATTTTATAAAGCTTCCCGCTGCAGAACTTTGCCATGAAGACCGCCGTAAATATTCCGATGGGAACACCTACGATGATGGCTCCCGCCGTGATATAAAGGCTTCCCAGGATCATTGGGAAGATGCCAAAGAATCCATTCTTTGGCATCCATCGCTCTCCGGCCAGAAAGTTTGCCGGTCCGATCTCCCCAATAGCGGGTAAGCCGTTCATAAACAGGAATGCACATATCAGTATGACTGCCAGTATGGAAGTACAGGCTGCGGTCAGAAATACACCTTTCATGATCTTTTCTTTGTACTGTTTCATCTTTATTTCCCCACTATCTCTCTTTTTGCATCAAATGGCCTTATTTCACATCGTCCCAGGAAATCACTTCACCTGTAAAAATACCTTTTATCTGGTCACTTTTAAGCTCGGATACATCGTTTTTCTTGTTTACGATCACTGCAATTCCATCCTGTGCTATGACTGTCGGCTTTACGCCCTTTTTCACTTCACTGTCGGCAAGTTCTCTGGATGCCATCCCGATGTCGCAGACTCCGTCAACTGTGGAAGTCACTCCTGTTGTAGAATCGCTCTGCTGAACTTCGATCTTTACATCTTTGTTAAGTGACGTATAAGCTTCTTTTAACTTTTCCATGACCGGGGTAACAGATGATGATCCTGCCACGACGATCTTGCCTTTTGCCCCGGAGGCTTTGTATGACGCAGCTTTGTCATCGACCGTAATATAACCGTTGTCCGCAACTACTTTCTGACCTTCTTTGCTCATAATAAACTTGATAAAATCTTTAGCCTGGGAATTCAGTTTCTTCTCATTTGTCACAATGTTGAACGGACGCACGATCTTATAAGTCTTATTTTTTACGTTTTCTGTACTCGGCTCTGCTCCGTCAATCTTCAGAGCCTTCACTGTATCATTTAAGGACCCTAAAGATATGTAGCCGATCGCCGCCTCATTTTCAGCTATGGTTGTCATCATAACGGAAGTGGAATTGGTGATCATTGCTTCCGTTGTCGTGTTATCTATCTTATTTCCGTCACTATCTTTTTCTTCTATTCCAAATAACTCAATAAACGCTCCTCTTGTCCCAGACCCGTCTTCTCTGGATACAACGGTGATATCTTCTCCTGCTGCTTTTTTACCTTCGTCTTTGCCTCCGCAGCCTGCCAGTAAAGTTGTCGCTGCCACTGCTGTCAGTAGAACACTTAAAATTCTTTTCCTCATCTTTCTCATAATAATCTCCTTTTGGCTTTTCATCGCTACAAGTCATATCTTACTCGTCCAATGTAAAATTCAAAAGACAGGTTATGTTAAATCTGAGTAAAACTTCACAGAATACTTATCGGTATTTTACTTTTGTGAAGAAAACAAAGTGGGCAAACCCACTTCAGCTCCCCAACACCTCAATCTTTGAGGGCTTGACAACTTTGCGTGCCAGATGCGATTTGCCAAGGGCAAATGATTTCCTCACGCATCTGTGCACAACCCGCGGAGCGTTTTTGTTTCATAGGGAAGGTCAAAGAACTTTCCTATGAAACAAAAAAAGAACCTATGCATCAACACATAGATTCTTCCTTTTTACTTCTCATTCTCAGATCAATACTGATACAGCCAGTAAGACCCGTTTGCCTGTTTTCCTGATTTCATGACCTTTATATAATAGGTACCTTTGCTGCTCTTAAAACTAAATGTTTTAACCTTTTCTCCCGATAAAGACAGGGATTTTACAGGCTTTTTCCTGCCTTTTTTGTAAACGGTAAACCTGATCTTTCCGGAGTTCATATAAGTTTCTGCTTCCATAAATATCTTTTTCCGCTTCTTCGGAACTGAAATTCGGTACCATCTGGACGCTTTTTCTGTCACTGTATACAAATCATACTGTTCCCGAAATCTTTTTAACGTCTTCGCTTTCTTTTTCTTCGTCTTATACTTTGCCGGGATAAATGTCTTGATCACACAGAGCGAATATCCCTGTTCTGTACCTGCTCTTGCTGCAATCCGGTAGGTTCCCTTCTTCAGTCCATAGACAACCGTGCCTGTATCACTGGTAAAATAAGACTTCTGCTGCCGTCCGATATTTTTCCAGCGTCGGCCTTCTCTTCTCTGGACGTAAAATACAACCGGAGTTTTCTGTTTCACGATCGGGGATGCCGTGATATCAGCAGTTCCCCGTTTTCCCATGGTAAAGGAGTGATATGTATATCTTCCCTGCCCGCTCTGAATGTAGGATATCTCATTGGATAGCTTACGCGGGTTATCTTTGATGACAAACGGTGCGATAAAAACCGTGGTAAAGTCTTTCGGCAGCCTCACATAATAGGTTCCCGGTTCTGCCTTAAGTTTCACGGCCCCGTCCGGTATCCGCTGCCCTGCAGGCCTCTTCTGCCTATCCAGGAGAGACGGCATCTGTGCGTTGTCTTCCTCCTGAAAAGATACAAGGATCAGACTTCCCTCTTCCTTCACCCTGAGTTCGACCAGCCTGTCGCTGTGGTCTCTCAGATAAGACTGGGTAAAAGTATACATGCCGTCTCCGTACATCATATACATGGAAGCCTCGTTCATGCTGGTGAACCGGCCCGCTTCCATGATATCCTTATCCATCCCGGAAGCTTTGGCGCCTTTGCCTCCCCGTACATCGGAACCCATGCGGCCTATTGACACGTTGGCTGCATTCTTCCTGTCACCGGCTGAAACAGAAATCGGAAAACCAATGAGCCGGGCACCTAAAACAACGGATAAAATGATACTGGTAAAACAGATACTGCATCTTTTCATAAGACACACCTCCTCCGTAACTGCCCTGTGGAAGCGGCTTAACCTAAATATTATGTCTTAATTATATCATGCAGATATCTCAGAAATATGACATTCTCATGAAGTTTTTAATCCCCGGAAATGTTATAAACAGCGCCTCTGCAAATAGTATAATAAATTTTCCCGTAGAGCTTCCAGCCTTTAAACGGTGAGTTTGAGGCCTTGGAATAAAACTTCTCTACAATATACTCCTCGTCCTCCCTGAACAGAACCAAATCTGCCGGTTTGCCCTCCTGTATCCTTCCCTGTTCCAGGTGATAAAGCTTTGCGGGATTAACCGTCATTTTTTCCAGGAGTTCCATCAAAGTGAGGTGTCCTTCCTTTACCAGTTTTGTAATTCCAAGTCCCAGAGAAGTTTCCAGTCCGGTAATACCGCTCGGTGCCTTTGCAAGGCCTGCTGCCTTTTCTTCCTCAGAGTGAGGCGCATGGTCTGTGGCGATGATCTCTATAGTGCCTTCCTTCAGTCCCTCGATGATCCTCTCCCTGTCTTTTTCCGTCCTGAGAGGCGGATTCATCTTGGCCAGGGAACCGTAGATGAGAACGTCCTCTTCCGTCAAAGTAAAATGATGGGGCGACGCCTCCGCCGTCACACGAGCGCCTTTTGCCCTGGCATCTCTCACGAAATCAACGGCTTTGGCAGAACTGATATGCTGTATATCCACAGATGCCCCGGTCTCCAGCGCCAGCCGGCAGTCTCTTTCCACCATCACCGACTCCGCTTCATCGGAAGCCCCTCCGTACTCAAGCTGTTCGGCAACCTTTCCGGCATTGACTCCCGGACGCTTAATATATTTCGGATCTTCCTCGTGAAGGCTGACCGGAACATCAAGTTTTGCCGCAGTCTCCATAGCCTTGCGGACGATCTCTTCATCCATGAGCGGAAGACCGTCATCTGTAAATCCCAGTGCCCCGTGGGCTTTCAGCTCTTCCATGTCCACGAGTTCTTTCCCTTTAAAACCTTTGGATACCGCCGCAGTCTGGACAAGCCGGATCGGCAGCTTCTGTGCCCGTTTCAAAATGTCATCCAGTATCTCTGTACTGTCCACCACAGGCTTTGTATTTGCCATACAAACCACTGTGGTGACACCTCCGTGAAGGGCCGCCCGGCTTCCTGTCTGCATATCTTCTTTGTGTGTAAATCCAGGGTCTCTGAAATGCACATGGACATCGATCAGACCAGGAGCCACGACCATGCCTTCTGCGTCTATGATCTGTTCATAATTAGCTGTTTCTGTATTTCCTATACTTTTAATCTTTCCATCGGAAAGAACAAGATCGGTCACTTTATCAAATCCGGTTTCCGGGTCCATGACTCTTCCGTTTTTAATTAAAATCATATAATCTCCTCCTGCTGATTTTATTTTATCATAACATATGTGCCTGAATACGGGCAACAAAACAAAGCACAGAGAAATACTGCCCGGCCGGCTAAAAAGCTTTTCCTCTGTGCTTCGTATAAAACTTTGGTATCTTATTTAGTTCAACTGGTCCTTTACCGCCTCCAGTGCGTTTTCCACATCTTCCTCGGTAATCTTCTGAGCCGATTTTACCTTTACTACATAGTTCTTATTTTTCACTGTGATTCCGCCGATGGCCTCATATGCAGTCTCATCGTTGATCTGTTTGATCACCGGGATAAACTCACTGTCTTTGGCAGATAAAGCCTCACCGATCTCGTAGGTATGTCCCTTCTCCTCCAGCGCCATGATCTCCTCTGAGATATGTTCGTCAATATCTTCTTCCAGAATCTCTTTGGATGTTCCCTCGCACTGTTTGTATTGGACACTCATATTCTGAACAAAAATGCTGTCATCCGCAGCTTTTGTATTCATCCTTCCCTTTACAAAAAAGCATCCGCCCACTGCAAGGACGATCCCCACTGCAGCCAAAAACTTTTTATTAAATACCAATTTCCTCATAGTTTCTCCCTTCCTGTTGCCTGATATGATTTAGTATACCAGAAAAGTATGATAAAACTATGCAGAAAATATTACAAATTTCTTAGGATAATAAAAAGATCACAATTTCTCTATATATTGCTTTCGTTTTCTTACAAAGGTAGGCGCTGTCATTCCAAGGCTCGCTGCGGCTTCTCTGACGCTGCCATAAGTCTTAAGATCAATATGCGGATTTCTGTCCCTTTTTACCCTTCTTTTTTCTCTCAGATCCACCGGTATGCTTTCCGGCCCGATCAGGTCCTCACTGCTGATGATCACCGCTCTCTCCACCAGGCTTTTCAATTTCTGATGTTTCCGGGCCGGCGGTACTCTTTCAAGAGTTCCAGTGTCTCGAAAGAAAAGGATTTCTTGAAACCATACTTTTTGTTCAGTTTCCCAAGAAACAGCAGTGCCAGGGATTCAATATCTTTCCTGCGCTCTCTGAGGGGCGGTATATGGATTGGAAACACCATAAGACGATAATATAAATCTTCCCGGAAACTTTTCTGCTTCACCATCTCTTCCAGATTCCGGTTTGTGGCGGCCCCGGCAAAGGCGCCGTGACCCGCGGCCTTGCGCAACTCCGGGAACACTTTAGCCTGACTGCATCTCAAATTATAAATTCATCCTCCCTGATTTGTCTGCACCAAAAAATACACAAAGCCGAATTTATGGCACTCTATTCTGATGTCAGACTCTTTATGAAACAGGACGAGACTATTCTTATGAACATATCTATCAGGATTAGGGTGTCAAAAGACACATTAATAAATATCTGATTTTGTTTGTACCTTGAAAATTTAACACGAATTGGTTTGAGAATATTAAATTTAGAACAATCAACAGAAGGTGAGCTTGATGTTTTGAGTATT